>CAMCII010000038.1 GCA_945874505.1 Bordetella parapertussis
GCAACAGGTGATCTGTCGGCTTTTCACCCCAACTCGTTGAGTATTGCTGCTGCGTGTGGTCGTACTAATTTAAGAATCAAAGGATGGTTGGGACGTGCCGACCAAACGACAAAGGTACGAGGGATGTTTGTGCATCCTGGGCAGATCGCTCAAATTACCAGTCGCTTTCCGGAGATCAAAAAAGCCCGCCTCGTTCTGACGGGGCGAATCGGCGAGGACAAGATGGAGGTGCGTTGTGAGCTTGTCCCAGGATCCTCTTTAGCTGACCTTGAACTGCAGGTGGCAGAGGCTGTGCGCGAGATCACGCGCTTACGCGCCGAAATTCAGTTTGTCGCAGCCGGTGCACTGCCCGACGACGGAAAGCTCATTGAGGATGCACGAGACTACAGCTGAAATGTTTTGCAGCGCGCTGGCTCTCTAGGTCAGCATAATACGATCATCAATTTCAGTTAAGTGTCCGCCAGCAATCAGGCTATCTATCGCCCAGTCGATCGCTTGCGATTGTGGCATCTGGCTCAAAGCACAGATGCTGCCAATCAGCTTGGCATCGTGAAGGCGAAGCGCCAAAGCATCGCGTGTAGTCGACTCGAGCTCTAGCATTAAAAATTGTATTAACGCCTTTAGGCTGTAACGCGCGTGTTTGATCGGTTCAGTGCGCAACGCAGCAAGCCGTGTGCGGGCTAGTCCGATCGCAGCTTCGACATCGGTAAAGATCTTCCCATGCCCAGGAATCACAATACGGGGTGTCAGTTGTTCAATGAAATCTAAAATAGCTTGTTGCTCAGAAAATCCACTTTGCCCGTCGAGTTCGGGGAAGATAATGCCAAAGCCGTTTTCCCAAAGTGCATCGGCAGAAATCAGGATTTTTTCGACCGGTTCGAAGAGGATAATTGAGCTTGGGTCATGTCCAGGTGCAGCATGAATTTCCCAACGGCATGTGCCTAGTGAAATCGAGAATCCAGGCTGCAGTGCCGCGGTCGGTGTAAAGCGCTCACAGCGCTGGGCGACCGAGGCAAAGTCAGCAGCGAGCGGGATCCATTGTTTCGCCGCTTCAAAAGATGCGCTCGGCAACAGCAGGTCTGCGCCGTAGGTCTTGATTAATAACGCGTTACCGCCGCAATGATCGGCGTGTAGATGAGTATTCAAAATCCGAGTTAAATGACGTCCGCCCAAGGCTTCACGGATTAACGCCAAAGTCATCTCTTGATGTTTGATATACCCGGTATCGACAACGCTGGCCTCATGGTCAGAGTCATAAAAAACGATCTGATTGGCTGAGAGCCAATTGCGTTCGATCACGCGCAGATTGGCGTGTTCGAATAAAGTTTTCGGACTAAACACGAATGATTGCACCTTTACGTTCGAAAATAGAGGGGCTTAAAGGGTTGTTCAGTATGCCATCTAGACCGCGCGCTGACGATCAGTATCGCCAAGCAGCCTAAATCATTTGAGCTGGAATCTTGCCTTGCCGAATCGCCTCAATAAATGCACGATAGTCAGAGCTGTTTTGCTCGGCATATGCCGAGGCAAATTCCCCGATCGCCTGATCAAAGCTTTTGCTTGTTCCAAGGTAACCAGAAATCATGGCTGGGTCGCCTGAGCGCGCATGCGCACGTGCCAAGGCATGCCCACACATTTTTACGTAAAGTCGCAGCGTTTCAATATCCCAGTCTTCGATGATCGCGGAAAGCTTAAGGTCACGAAGCTGTCGTATGTAAAAATCGCGCCCATTGAGACCACGCGTCCACCCTAAAAATACATCCGAAGCGGTTTGAATCAAACGTTGGCCATGCACCACACGTTGCCCTTGGTTAGCATGGGCACTTTTACCAGCGTAAGGCTCAAGCACGGACTGTCTTGCTTCTTTGACCTGCAGAAAAAGCGGATCCCTTTCTCCTGCCATAAATAAAGTCACAGCACACATCGTCCCCACGCTGCCGACCCCGACAACCTTTAGAGCGAGGTCGCAGTAGTGAAAGCGATTGAAAAGCATACGGACATGTTCTGGCAGCGTTTGACTGTAGGCTTCAATCACGGTCGCATAGTCAGATTGAGCACCGGGCGTCAGCAGCTCGGTCGTATGAAAAATCAGCGGAGGTTCGTCCTTGATTTTCGGTGTACTCCCTTCGTGAACAACGAGTTTCGGATACATAATGTCCGGATGTGACTTACGCCGCTCTATTTCAATGCGTTGGGCCAGACGTTTGTGGGCTCGTCTGAGTACTTCTGGGTCGGTCGAACGATCTGTGTAGCGTTGCAAGTCAATTTTGTCATACCAAACATCAAGCGCGCGCATCTGAGCGTAGCCAGACATTTTTTCGCGGTATACACGCACAAGATCAAGGACAATGCCTGCAGCCTCACTCGTCGTGAGTTCGACGTGCTTGGCTGCGATCACAACGCTTGCTGCGAGTCGCTTGATATCCCACTCAAAAGGCGCAGGCAAAGTTTCGTCTAAGTCATTGATATCAAAAATAATATTTCTTTCTGGCGTCGCAAATCCACCAAAATTCATAAGGTGCGCATCACCGCATGCTTGGACGTAAAGGCCGCTCGCGGGAGTCTGCGCAAGGTCCGACGCCATGATCGCAGCTGCACCTCTGTAAAACGCAAAGGGAGACTGAGCCATGCGTCCAAAGCGGATAGGGACAAGGTAATCAATTCGGCCGACGTTCGAGGCCGAAAGAATCTCGACTGGATCGGGGCGATTTTTTAGGGCATGCCATTTCGCGTGCTCACTGCGAGGCGCTTTGTTGCGTAGGCTCTTGCCCTGAGTCGCTCGACCCTCTGCACTCAGGCGGGGCAGCGAAGGCACCCTAGAAGTATTGGCAGGCGTGAGGTCTGATTTTTTAGGAGAATTTCTTGGCATGTTTTAGCTTCACTGGATTGTGAGCAACGAGGGATCAACGGGGTGAGGAGGCAGGGGCGTCTCATCATAGTGGAGTCATGTCAGAACATGCAAATTGTCGCGAAGGCATATTTAGGTGATCACTGGCAGCGGCGATTTGAGGTTTTGCGGAGCAACTCAAAAATTGCAGAGCAATTGAAACCGTACCGACCTTGAGGTGGTGCGACTACGACAGCTTGCACAACAAAAACTAAAGCGTAATTCAAACTCGGCTCGCATGTACCTTTACGTGCCGATGATATCCAACATGACGATACCAGCCCACAGCTCGCCGAAGTCGTGCGCAAAACACATTTAGAGGCGCTGATTTTCTCTATACCTTGCGCTTGCCATCCGGTCAGGAAGTGTTAGCTTATGTGCCAAGCCATCATGATCACTTGCTTGGCGAAAAAATCGGCATCAGGCTAGGCGTGGATCACGTCGTCACCTTTTCCGATTAGCGCTCCGCTGGTATTAAAACCCATCTCTTGGGGACAACCCTAAGATGCTCCCCGGTAGTTTCCTTTACACTCAACCGAACGAGCGAGATGTGATGCGCCTGACCAAGGAGATAAGATGAAAATTAGCTTCAAACAATTTGCACTGGCCGCGGCCAGCTTGGTAGTAGCGGGTGCGGCCGCCGCGCAATCTGCGCCGAGTGGCTTGCCCAACACTCTGGCCTGGAGCGCCTACGACGTAGGCTCCGGTGGCTATAACCAAGCTGTCGCCATTGGCAACGCCCTTAAACAAAAGTACGGTATCAACCTGCGTATATTGCCAGGCAAAAATGATGTGTCACGTACGCTTCCCATCCGCGAAGGGCAAGTGCAGTTTTCCGCCAATGGTGTAGGCGGAAGCTACATGGCCCAAGAGGGCATTTATGAGTTTGGCGCCAAAAACTGGGGCCCTCAAGCTGTTCGCGCGATCATGCTCAACAACTCCGATCAGGTGCTGTCCGCCATTGCCGCGAAAGATGCCGGCATCAAAACCGTCGCTGATATGAAGGGTAAACGCGTGGCTTGGGTGATCGGCTCCCCCTCACTCAATCAAAATATCACGGCCATTCTGGCGTTTGCCAACCTGACCTGGAATGATGTCAAAAAAGTTGAATTTGGCGGTTTTGGCGCTTCTTTGGATGGACTCATCAACAACCAGGTCGACGTAGCCTTTAGCTCTTCAATCTCCGGTAAAGCCTACCAGCTTGCCAAGTCTCCACGCGGCCTTTACTACCCCACCATTGCGCACTCAGACAAGGAAGGCTGGAAACGACTTCAGGCAGTCGCGCCTTTCTTCTTCCCGTTTTATGGCAAAGAAGGTGCGGATCTGAGTCCTGAAAAACCCGCCGAATCAGCCTCGTATCCATATCCCGTCTTGATGACCTACGCCACACAGGATCCAAAACTGGTCAAGGCGATGACTTCGGCCATGGTCGATACCTTTGACGACTACAAAGGTTCAGCACCTGGAAAC
This sequence comes from Bordetella parapertussis, assembly GCA_945874505.1. Taxonomy (GTDB): domain Bacteria; phylum Pseudomonadota; class Gammaproteobacteria; order Burkholderiales; family Burkholderiaceae_B; genus Zwartia; species Zwartia parapertussis_J. Next base: position 4,358 of record CAMCII010000038.1, read on the forward strand.
GCCGGCTGGGCGCTGTCACGTCAAAACTTTGGTTGGGTCGTACCTTATCACGAAGGTGCGATCGCCTATTTCAAAGAAAAAGGTATTTGGACACCCGAGCATGAGAAAAACAATGCGAAGTTGATTGAGCGTCAACAAGTCTTGGCCGATGCCTGGAAAGAGGTCCAGTCCCGCAAACATGCGGATGACAAGGCTTTTGCTCAAGACTGGATGAAGACCCGTGCCACAGCGTTGACCAAAGCTGGTATGGACCCTGTCATGACTAGCTGGTAAGAGGATCGTCGCACCCATGTCACAACCTATTCCAGCGACACCTGAGGGCGAACCGGTCATGACTCAAGAGTCGCGTGTCAGACAGGTGAGTCCTTTCTGGCAAGCGGTGATCGTACTGTGCGGGAGTGCGACACTTTTACTCGCGCTCAACCAGTTACTCAACCTTGGATTTTTTGTGGGTGCGACCTTACTCGACACCTCGTACTTGTATTTAATTGGCGCTTTGTTGGTCGGAATCGTTTTTTTGACTCTGCCAGCGAACACCGGTGCAAGCCGCACGTCCATCCCATGGTACGACGTGCTGTGTTTTGTACTTTGTGCGGTCGTATTCGTTTATTTTGCCTTTAACGCGCACCGTATTATTTCAGAAGCATGGGAATTTATGGCGCCGCCTCTCGCGGTCGGCGTCTCGATCGTGGGTTGGTTACTCTTGCTTGAGGCGACAAGACGCGCTGGCGGGACAGCCGTGTTTGTCGTGGTCGCCATCATCTCGCTTTACCCAGTTTATGCGGATATGATGCCAGGACCAATCTCCGGTCTGCCGCAAGATTTTGTCACCACGATGGCTTATCACTTCACGAGTAGTGAAAGCGTGATGGGAATTCCCATGCGCGCCTTTGGCGAACTGGTGATCGGCTTTGTCATGTTTGGCGCGGTGCTTCAGTTCACAGGTGCCGCAGAGTTTTTTAACAATATCGCGTTCGCGCTGTTCGGGCGCGTGCGCGGTGGTCCCGCCAAGGTCTCCATTTTTGCCAGCGGCCTCATGGGCTCAGTCTCTGGGAGCGTTGTTTCAAACGTGCTCACCACTGGTGTGGTGACGATTCCTGCGATGAAACGAACCGGATTTTCGCCTGCCTATGCGGGCGGCGTTGAGGCTTGCGCGTCGACAGGTGGCGTGTTGATGCCGCCGATCATGGGTGCAACTGCTTTTGTGATGGCCTCCTTTCTGGGCGTGCCTTACGCCCAGATCGCTCTGGCTGCCTTAGTGCCTTCTTTGCTGTTTTATTTCGCGCTGTTCATGCAAATCGATGGCTATGCCGCGAAAAACAAACTACGCGGACTACCGCGCGCTGAACTGCCTGATATCGCCAAGACCTTTGCCGAAGGCTGGCAATACATTCTGGTCTTTGTGTTTTTAATTTGGCTATTGTTGGTTGAACAGGTCGAATCACTGGCGCCGTTTTACGCAACCGGCTTGCTCTTGGTCATTAATCAACTCAAAGCCAAGCATCGGCTTAATTTCGCCAAGCTCGTCAAACTCGTCCTAGGGGTGACGATTTCCTTGGCTGAACTGGCAGCTTTGCTAGCCGGCGTGGGTCTCATCATTGGCGCCATGTCAGTCACCGGCCTGGCGGGAACGCTGGCCAACGACCTCGTCTACCTCGCTGGCGACAACATTTATGTTTTGCTCGTGATGGGCGCACTTACCAGCTTTATTTTCGGTATGGGCATGACCATCACTGCTTGTTATATCTTTTTAGCGATTGTGTTGGCACCGCCGCTGATTGCCGCAGGGTTCGATCCCGTCGCCGTGCACCTATTCATGATGTATTGGGGCATGGTCTCGTTCATCACACCTCCTGTCGCGCTAGCCTCTTTTGTCGCGGCCGGCATCTCGGGCGCACCGCCCATCAAAGTCGGGATCCAGTCCATGCGCCTGGGTAGCACGATGTATTTTGTACCGTTCTTCTTTGTGCTCAACCCGGCCTTGATTATGCGCGGTGAACCGATGGAAATCGTCGTGGTGGTCATCACCGCCTTTATCGGCATCATGTTTATCGCAGCCGCGCTTGAGGGCTATCTCGCCGGCATCGGTAAATTGGGCGAAGGCATACTCATCCTCCCGTGTCGCCTGATCATGTTTGCCGCCGGAATCAGCATGGCCTTGCCAGGAGGCGAAAGTATTGGCCTCAGCCATGTGCAACTATCGCTCGTAGGTTTGGGGCTCGCCGTCATTGCGGCCCTGCTCGCGCGCATCGGCAGGAAACCAGCGACATGAGCATGGCTCATGATTGACTTGTCAATCCCGATCAAAGATATCCGCTCTACGCTCAGCTTTTACCGAGACATCCTAGGCTGCACCATCACCCGTCAGCAAAAAGATCGACTTGATATCGAGCTTTATGGACATCACTTGGTCGCTCAACTCTCGGAAGAGGAAGCGCCGCACAAGTCGATCACGACCTCGCCGCCGCATACAAATCAATGCGCGAAGTGCGATCAATCGCACAGGACAGCTCAGTCAAAACCTTAATCGCATACTGTCGAGAGAACTCCCGAGTTTGTCCAATACCCCTAATTTAGAAGGCTCTATATGAACTTTTGCCTAATTGCCAACGTGTAAGAGGTGGATGGGAACCCGCCTTACCTGGGGGATTTCTCATGTAAGTCATGCTCAAAAGAAAAAACCCCCACCATTTCTGATGAGGGCTTTTGCTTTACTGGTGGGCCCACCTGGACTTGAACCAGGGACCAAAGGATTATGAGTCCTCTGCTCTAACCAACTGAGCTATAGGCCCGTTAACCTTTGCGTGCAGTTTTCACAATGCTTAACTGCTCAAAAATCACATAAAAACTGCCATTGACTAACATCATGAAAAATCGCTTGGTGTGTAAGCGGTGTGTAGTGGAGTGTAACCCCCTCAACCACCACTAACCTCTTAAAATCATTGAGGCCTTTGTTACAAGGCCTCTTGGGCTTCTTTCTTATGAGTCCGCTGCTCTAACCAAGCATGAGCTAGGGGGGCTAACTTTTAGGCTTTACTGGCCTTCAAGGAAACTCTTTAACTTATCTGCCCGGCTAGGGTGGCGCAACTTGCGTAGCGCTTTAGCCTCTATTTGTCGTATGCGCTCGCGCGTGACGTCAAACTGTTTGCCCACTTCTTCGAGTGTTTGATCAGTGTTCATCTCGATACCAAAACGCATCCGCAGCACTTTGGCTTCGCGTGGTGTTAACGAATCAAGCACTTCTTTGACAACATCGCGCATCGAACCATGTAACGCGGCTTCGGCCGGGGCCAAGGTGGCGTTGTCTTCGATAAAGTCTCCCAAGTGTGAATCGTCATCATCACCGATTGGGGTTTCCATCGAAATTGGCTCTTTAGCGATTTTCAAAATCTTGCGAATCTTGTCTTCGGGCATATCCATTTTTGAAGCCAGCGTTGCAGGATCAGGTTCAGCACCGGTCTCTTGCAAAATCTGACGACTAATACGATTCATTTTGTTGATCGTTTCAATCATGTGCACAGGGATACGAATCGTACGGGCCTGATCCGCGATTGAGCGCGTAATCGCCTGACGAATCCACCAGGTTGCATAGGTTGAAAACTTATAACCACGGCGATATTCAAACTTATCTACCGCTTTCATCAAACCGATATTGCCCTCTTGGATCAGATCCAAAAATTGCAAACCACGGTTGGTGTATTTTTTAGCGATCGAGATCACCAAACGCAAGTTGGCTTCGGTCATTTCGCGTTTGGCTTTACGAGCCTTAGCTTCACCAGTCGCCATCTTTTTGTTGACGTCTTTTAAATCTTTAAGTGGCAAGACCACGCGCACTTGCAAATCGATTAACTTTTGCTGCAACTCTTGCACAGCGGGTACGTGACGGGTAAGCGTGAGCGAATACTCTGCACCACTGGCAACTTCGCCTAACACCCATTCAAGGTTTGTTTCATTACCCGGAAACACTTTAATAAAGTGCGCACGCGGCATACCGGCGCGTTCAACGCAGGTGTGCAACACAGCACGCTCAATTTTGCGCACTTCTTCAACCTGTTGACGCAAGGTATCGGCTAAACGCTCAACCATTTTTGCGGTGAAGCGAATACCCATTAATTCGTTTTGAATGAGTTCTTGCGAAGCCATGTAAGGCTTGGAGCGATAGCCGTCTTTTTCATAGGCGGCACGCATTTTTGTAAATTGCACGCCCACAATATCGAACTTGGCCATGCCTTTAATACGCAGATCTTCAACTTGCTTGCTGCTCATGCCACCGGCTGGGCCGTCTTCTTCGGTATCATCGGCAACACCAGCACCCGCGTATTCTGCACCATCATCATCCACCAAGCCATCAATGACTTCATCGATTTGCGCTTGCGCATCGCGCACACGTTGCACATGATTCAAGATTTCATTGATGGTGGTGGGGCATGCTGAAATCGCTTTCACCATATCTTTCAAACCACCCTCGATACGCTTGGCGATTTCGATTTCGCCTTCGCGGGTCAAGAGTTCAACCGTACCCATTTCGCGCATGTACATCCGCACGGGGTCGGTGGTGCGACCAAAGTCTGAATCGACGGTTGTGAGTGCGGCTTCGGCTTCGTCTTCGACGTCATCGTCTGAGGTAGCAACTGGTGCGTTTTCGCCGATCAGTAAAGATTCCATATCAGGAGCCTGATCATAGACCGCGATCCCCATGTCGCTAAACGTACTGATAATGCCATCAATTGCTTCAGCGTCCACCAAGTCATCAGGCAGGTGATCGTTGATTTCGCCATACGTTAAATAGCCGCGATCTTTACCAAGCTTAATCAGTAACTTCAGGCGATTGCGTCGTGCTTCGTATTCTTCGGGCGTAACGGGGCCGCGGGCGATCAGATCTTTACCCTCGCCTTTGACACGCTTGCCACGCTTAACAGGCTTTAAATCGGGTAAAACTTCGGCCTCGTGCTCGCCATCACCTGAATCACCAAACTCGCTGTCACTGTTGTTATTTGGATTTTTTGAAGGACGACCCGGACGTCGACCCGTACCACCGGGTGGACGACCTGACACCTTTTTAGGCGGACCATCACCATCATCGACGGGTGGTGGCGGTTTAGAAACATCGACCTTGCCAGGCGCTTTGGCCGAAACGGGCTCGGGTGGTGGTGCTTTAGCCGGCAGAGCGCCAGGCGTTTTACCCGAGGCAGCTTTGCCAGACGCGGCTTTTGCGGGAGCGGCCTTTGCAGGTGCCGCTTTGGCTGCAGGCACTTTGGCGGCAGAGTCTTTGGTGCCAACGGCTTTGGCAGGTACAGAGGGGGCTTTATCAGCTGCTTTAGAGGCAACCTTGGTTGCGGGTTTTGCGGTCGCTTTTGCGGGGGCCGCCTGGGGAGGTACTTTGGGTTTGCTAGGTGAAGCCGACTTCATTGATTCCTTGACTGATTGAGCTGCAGTGTTTGCTGCGGATTTTGAAACAGACTGAACCACAGCAGGCTTACCAGAAGCCAGCCCCGCCTTAGCGGGCAGTTTAGCCGCAGATTGACTATTTTTAGCCGCTACGGGGGCCGCTTTAGCCGCGGCAGGCTTAGCGGCAGGCTTAGTGGTTGGCTTAGACGCAGGTTTGGCGGTTGACTTTGCGACAGGCTTAACGCTTGCCTTGACCGATACTGAGGCAGACTTAGAGCTGGATTTGGCCGTTGGCTTGACAGTAGCTTTGGGTTTGGGCGATGCGGCTGCCATGGTTTTTTTGATGCCGACGGATCGAGTCATTAGTGTGCTCTTTTGTATGGAATGTGCCTGCTGGCACGAGCTTGCCCAACAAACGCTTGGGCTGCGTAAAACCTTTATTTTAACCGGATTAGCGTGCTTTGCTGGCTTCGATTACCATAATTAGACGGGTGATACGAGAAGAAAGTTCCCGATAATTTTGCTGTGCTTGCAAATTATTTAATCCCTCTGCAATCAGCGCCTCTTGCTCACTTTTTAAGCTCTCGAGTTCAATCCGGCGTAAAGCGTCCTCCCATTCACCTTGCGGATTGGGCAAAGGCTCTTGGGCCATCAAATCCTCAGCAACTGACGCCATCAAAACGCCCAGGTCTGCACCGGGGTCAGCTGCCTGAATCAACGCTCCGACGTGTCGGGCACCACTGGCTTGGGCAAGCACAATCAACTCTCTTACCATCTCAAGATGGGGGCCACGTTCAAGAAGTTCAAGCTGCTGCTCACCCATTACGTCGACCAACTCAGGATGGGTTAACAGCAACCTCAGCAACCGCTTGGCCATTGGTGCCACAGTACGTCGATCGACCCGCACTGCCGGCTGACGCCCAGCCGGGCGCCCAGCGCTGCGGCCAAACTCAGGCCCACCACCCGGCGCGTCGTGGTACCCCTGAAACGCCTGGTCATCGCCAGAAAACTCGTGGCCGGAAGGCCTTGAGTGTAAGGATGTGGCCTCGCCACCCTTTGCACCTCGTCCCTGCGTCACTCGACCCAACGCCCCTCCTGCTGCGACAGCCCCAACCCGAACGGCCCCCGGCAGGCCGGCAGCAGGCAAACCCATTAAGGCTGGAGTCACTTCTTTTTCGAGTAAGGCGGTTAACTCTTCGGGCGTTAACTGCGCTAAGCGGGCAAACTCATTTTGCAGTTGTACCTTCAGCGTGATTTGCGGGATCAAGGCAAGCAAAGGTCGGGCCTCGTGCACTAAGGCCGAACGCCCTTCTACTTCTTTTAAAGCATGGCGCGAACCTAATTCATTTAAGAAAAAGTTTGATAAGGCATCAGATTCAGCCAGGCAGGCACGAAAAGCCTCTTCGCCAAATTGCCGGATATAACTATCAGGATCATGCTCTGCAGGTAGAAATAAAAACCGGATAGAAATATCATCTCGCAACAAAGGCAGGCATGACTGCAGCGCACGCCAGGCCGCACGACGCCCCGCACCATCACCATCAAAGCTAAAAATAATTTTGTCACTTGAGCGCAGTAACTTTTGAATATGCACCGGTGTTGTCGCCGTACCAAGGGTTGCCACAGCATTGCGCACACCCAACTGCGCTAGACCAACCACGTCCATATAGCCTTCAACGACAATCACACAACCTTCACCGCGAATCGCCGTGCGCGCCTCAAACAAGCCATACAGTTCGTTACCCTTTGAAAAAACAGGGGTTTCGGGCGAATTTAAGTATTTAGGCTCACCTTTACCGATAATACGGCCACCAAAACCAACAATCTCACCTTTGACATTTCGAATCGGAAACATCACCCGTTCGCGAAAGCGGTCGTAGCGCCGGCCGTCTTCAGACTCAATCACCAAGCCAGACTCAACCAACAGCGCATCGTCGTAACGCGTAAACACTTTTGCCAGTGCCTGCCGATCAGAACCGGCCCAACCAAGCCCAAATTCTTTGGCGATTTCACCGGTGAGCCCACGCTGCTTTAAATAGCGAATCGCGGCTGGGGTTTCGCGCAACTGGGCTAAGTAATGGGTTTGAGCCGTTTCAAGCACCTTAGTGTGCGCAGAGACCTCTTCGCGGCGCCGGGCAGTCGCAGCCTTTTGCCCTGGCGAACGATTTTCTTCAGGGACAGACATCCCAACAGCAGAGGCAAGCGTACGAACTGCCTCGGGGAAACTCGCCCCAGTGTGCTCAATTAGAAAGGTGATCGCACTACCATGCGCGCCACAGCCAAAGCAGTGATAAAACTGTTTGGTCGGGCTAACAGTAAAAGAGGGAGATTTTTCGTTATGAAAGGGACACAACCCGAGCAGGTTAATGCCACCTTTTTTTAACTGTACGTAGCGCCCAACAACATCTGCCACGTCAACACGGGCAAGAAGATCCTGGATAAATGAATCTGGGATCAATGCTTAGGCCATACGCATGCAGCGCATCAGACGATGCGCCACAGGTTAAAACATGCGCGGAGGCAATTGCTGGCTACGGATGCGCTTGTAATGGCGCTTAACGGCAGCAGCCTGCTTGCGCTTACGCTCAGCAGTGGGTTTTTCATAGAATTCGCGGGCGCGCAACTCGGTCAACAGGCCGGTTTTTTCAATTGTGCGCTTGAAGCGACGCAGTGCGGCTTCAAAGGGCTCGTTTTCTTTCAGACGAACGATAGGCATAGGGTGCGTGGCGTAAAAAAGTGAGTTAAACAGCAAATGAAATTAGTTTTTCAAGCAATGTGAAGAAGCGTTGTAAAACCCATGGCTAAGCCAACTATAAAGGCTCAGAGCAAGCAACACTTTCTTTGCACAGCCTTTGATAATAGCACAAATACGCTATTTGTTGGGTGCCGCAGACCACTTTTCGACCAACTCAGGCAGCTTAACGGTGTCGTAATACTCGAACGGCTGGTGGATCCAAGGGTTGGTTGATAGCACCGTCACAACATAGTCAGGCTTGACTGTTGAGCTAGCTTTTTGCCACAATACCGCCGTTTTGAGCGCTTTGATCAAAGGAAAGGCGACTAACAAGTGCTCGCAGACCGAGGCAAAGGTCACGCCAGAGTCGACCAAATCATCAACCAGCAAAATGTTGCCAGAAAGGGGCCCTGCGGTAGAGGTGACCTGCTGGGCAATGTGTAAAGCCCCCTGCTCTGTTCCGTAGGTACCGCGATAACTGCTGGTCGCCAAAATCGCCAAGGGCACATTAAACACCCTAGACAGCACATCACCGATACGCATACCACCGCGGGCCAAACAGAGAATCTGGTCAAACTGAAAGCCAGACTTCTGAACTTGCACCGCCAGTTGCTCGACCAAGTCATCGTACTGCGCCCACGTGACCCAAAGATCGCTTTCGCTAATTTGGGTAACGCCGCTAGAGCTTGAGTCGTGCAATGAAAACATTAAGACTTAATCGCTTTCGTTAGTTTGAGTCAGGCGGTTAGCGCTGAAGCCGTGCAACAAAGGTATTAAGACTTAATCGCTTTCGTTAGTTTGGGTCAGACGGTTAGCGCTTAAGTCGTGCAACAAAGGGATTAAGACTTAAAAGGGTGACGGATCAAAATAGTTTCGTTGCGATCGGGGCCTGTTGACACCATATCAATCGATATGCCACAGACCTCGGCCATCCGATTGAGATAGCGCTGGGCGTTGACCGGCAACTTCGCAAAATCCGTGACACCGACCGTGCTTTCTGTCCAGCCGGGCATGTCTTCGAGTATGGGTTTGGCGCGCGCGACCGCGGCTGCCCCATAGGGCAGCACGTCACAAAACTCACCATCGATTTCATAGCCAACACCCATTTTTAGCGTTGGCAAGCCATCAAGCACATCGAGCTTGGTAATGCACAAACCCGAAATACCATTGAGGCGCACCGAGCGCTTAAGTGCTGCGCCATCAAACCAGCCGCAACGGCGTGGCCGACCGGTCACTGAACCAAACTCTTTACCGACGCTGGCCAAGCGCGCGCCAACGTCATCAAGTAGCTCTGTCGGAAACGGACCCGAACCCACGCGCGTGGCGTAGGCCTTGGTGATGCCTAAGACATAGTTTAAGGTTTGCGGGCCCACACCGGCACCTGCTGCTGCTGCACCAGCGATGCAATTGCTGCTGGTGACGTAGGGATAGGTGCCGTGGTCAACATCAAGCAAGGCACCCTGGGCCCCTTCAAACAACAAAGGTTTGCCGGCTTGCTGCGCAGCAAACAACTCGCTGCTCACATCGGCCACCATCGGGGCAATTGCTGGTGCCAGTGCCATCGCCTGATCAACAACCTCTTGAACCGAGACCGCCGCCGCACCTAGATATTGGGTCAAGACAAAGTTATGCAGGTCGAGCACTTCTTCGACCTTGCTACGAAACCCGCTTGGATCAAACAGATCTTGTACGCGCAAGGCACGGCGTGCCACTTTGTCTTCATAGGCGGGGCCAATCCCACGGCCAGTCGTACCGATTTTTGCGTCACCTCGGCGGGCTTCGCGCGCCTGATCCAACGCCACGTGGTAAGGCAAAATCAGTGGGCAAGCCTCTGAAATTTTAAGCCGTGAGCGCACATCAAGACCAGCGGCCTCGAGCTCGACGATCTCTTTAAGCAAAGCCTCGGGGGACAACACCACACCGTTGCCGATAAAACAAGTCACCGAGGGGTGCATGATGCCCGAGGGAATCAAGCGCAAAATTGTCTTTTTGCCATTGACCCACAGTGTGTGGCCGGCATTGTGGCCGCCTTGAAAACGCACGACACCATGCGCCGACTCAGCTAACCAGTCAACAATTTTGCCTTTTCCTTCGTCACCCCACTGGGTGCCGATCACTACGATGTTCTTGCTCATGTCAGATAAATAGACTAATTAAAAATCAAACAGTAAACCTCTAGCGAGCCTTAGATCTTGATACCGACCCAGGGCGCTAAAGCCTAAACCACGCGTTGCATTTTCCAGTGACCGCCTTGACAAACAAGTTCGCGATCAAAAATAAACTCATCGTGCGTAGCTGTTTCACCCGGAAACACCTGCACGACGATATGACCTTCTTGCCTGAGGGCCTGCACCGCAGCACGCAAGTCCCGATCTTGCCCCGCAGGGGCACGCACTGCCGGTGTTGCCAGCGCGGGCAACAAGCCAGCAGCAAGCTTACGCAAATCAAGGCTAAACCCTGTTGCGGGGCGCGCCCGACCAAAAGCCAAACTCACGTTGTCGTACCGCCCGCCCTGCACCAATGCATCATGCCACCCATCGGCATAAATCGAGAAGGTAACACCTGTGTGGTAACCGTAGGTACCCACATCGGCCAGATCCACACCGACTGACACGTCATCGAGTGCACCCAATAACTGCGCCAAGGTATCAAGAGCCGCGACGACGCCCGTCGTGTTAGGTAAGACCTTACGAGCACGCTCGATGACAGTGCGGTCGCCGTACAGCTTGGGTAACCAAGCAAGCGCTTGCACTGTTTGGGCTTGCAACGCCCCTGCGCCCTGCGCAAGCCCAGCAAGCCCGGGCAAATCTTTATCACGCAACAGCGCCATGATTTCGTCGGCTCGCAGCTGTGCAGCGGCATCGGCCTCAAGCAAGCTGCGCACTAACCCAGCGTGGCATAGATCAAGACGCAACGCTTGTACGCCAGCTAAGCGCGCGCTTTCAAGCGCAAGACGAATGATTTCAAGATCGGCCTCAAACCCTTTATGCCCGAAGATTTCGGCACCAATCTGCAAGAGCTCGCGGCTAGAGAGCAAGCCAACAGGCCTTGCATGCAGCACCGGGCCGCAGTAACACAGCCGCGTCACGCCTGCGCGATTTAACAAATGGGCATCAATTCGGGTTTTTTGGGGCGTCATGTCGGCGCGATCACCAAGGGTGCGGCCCGACAACTGATCGACTATCTTTGAGGTGCGTAAATTCAGATCACTGC
>CAMCII010000039.1 GCA_945874505.1 Bordetella parapertussis
CGATCCCACGGCATGACTGGGGGCTGTGATGTTCAGATAAATTGAGGGGTCGAGTTTCACCAAGGCTGACGAATTTGCCACATCAAATAACGAGACAGAAGCAGCCCCTGATGCGGGCACAACATTTGTCGAAAAAGGCACGGTGAGGCCAGTTAAAATACCACTACTTGTGGTCGGTACAGCAAAGTTTTTATAGTACGAGCTATCTGTATTTACATTTTGAACAGGCGTTGCCCAGGTGTTTGGATTGCCGGGTCGAGGCTGGCCTTGTTTAATCCCATGGCATGACACGCAATTTTTTTCGTAGAGTCCTTTGCCTTGAAACACCAGCGCATTGTCAACCGGCCATGGCCATTGCGGGGGTCCAATTTGATTGACTAAAGTTTGGATATTGAGCACAGCCTTGTAGTTGATCGAATTTTCTACTAAAAAATCTACGCCGCCAGCAACCGCGGCATTGGATCGAGGTTTAAAGAGCGCAAAGACCCCCAATGCTTCTCCCGTGTTACGCGAGAAGGCATATGTAGCATCACCATTGACGCTTGTCCCTGCCCATTGTGTGTAGTCTTGCTTGCCAGAATTCCAAATAAAAGGATAACGCACAGGCTGGGCGGCAACCGCTATATTTGAGGCAATAATATGTTGATTGGCAACGGGACCAATATCTAAGCCCGACGATCGGTTTTGAAGCATAGCCACTGCATCAGCCCTGCCAACTCCCCAAGGCGCGGTCGGCAATGACCTACTCATTAAGGTGTTGTAAGGTGTATACCAAGTGCTTAACTCCTTACGTAAGGTCTCTGCAGGAACTTGAACGGCAGCTTGAAAGGCATCAAAGGCCTCGGCATTTGAAAGGGTGTTGCCTACAACAAGATCAATCCCTTGAAAGAGCGCGTATAAATTAGAAAACGCGGGTCCGCCATCAATGCGGTGTTTAATCCCATCAACTTCAATCTGTCGAGTGTGGCAAGCCGCACAGTTCATGGATAGCTGTTGGTTCTTAGTACCAGGATTTGCAACTAAAAAGCCAACGGGCAATCCCTCAGGATTGGTCGGACTGACTGGGTTTGGTAGGTAGCCATAGCTGGTGGTGAGCTGACTTAAAAACGATTGGCCATTCGCTAACTTCAGGGCCTTTGCCCATTCGTAGGGCATGATCCAAGAGCCTTGATCGGCATAGTAAAAGGCTGCCTGATTTGTCGCATTCCATTCTGCACCCTGATTCATCGCAACCGCAGCGCTCGGAGCAGAAACCGAGCCATCCCCAGTGCCATCCCCACAACTGGCTAAAATTGCAGTCAGGCTAAGGACTGCGAGATGCCGCCAGGGGCCCCACGAACGAATATCGTGTTTGAGTTTGTTATTCATGCGTCACCAGTCACCAAGTTTACTGATTAAGGGGGGTCTGCTTCAGGCCTAAGTTCGTGACCGTATCGTTTTATCGTAACATTTGTGACCATACGAATGATTAATATTTATAAAATTTGCAGAAATTTTTTATCATTCGTGCTCCTGAAGTTTTGTTTATGGCAGCTGTTGATGAATTGAGCGGAGCTACAAATTACGGAAAGCAAAAACGATTTAAAGCAAGTTAGTTCACAAACTCATACAAAGACCGCGTTCAGGAGATTAAGCTTTACATCAAGCTCATCAACAATGTTCGCTGCCCCTCCCAAAGCGCCGGCGAATCCACCGCAATATCAAACAGCGTCAAATGATCTGGCAGCGCATCATCCAAAATCGCCTCCACGATACCAGGTGCAAGCACCGTCAAATTCATCATGCGACTGACGTAACTGTTATCGACGCCCTCCTGAGCCGCGATCTCGCGCAACGAACTCACCTTCCCCGACTCCAGCAGCGCTAGCCAGGGGTGCCCTCTGGCTAAAGCAAGTTGCAGCGCTATGGGGGTGATACACCGGAGCGATTTTTCACCGGCGTGCAGATCGATGTGGTCTGGTTCCCAGAAGGTGTAGGCGGTGATCGCTTCGAAGAAAAAATTTTTAAGGGTCCGCTTGTGCGGATGACCCGTGAGGCCTTGAATTACATCCAGCGCAACTACCTACGTGAGACAGTGATCAAGCACTCGGATCGCGCCGAAGCGACGCGAATCTGGAATTTTCCCGACGCAGCTATTGAAGAAGCATTGGTCAACGCTGTGTACCATCGGTCCTACGAAGAGCGCGAACCGATCGAGGTACGCATCAGTCATGATGAGCTGGTGATCGTAAGCTTTCCCGGTCCGGATCGGTCTATCCGACTGGAAGACCTACAAGCGGATCGTGCGGTCAGCCGCCGCTACCGCAACCGGCGCATCGGTGAATTCCTGAAGGAGCTTGACCTGACAGAGGGTCGATCGACGGGCATACCTAAAATCCTTAAGGTGATGGCCGCCAACGGCTCGCCCTCGCCTCTATTTGAAACAGATGACGACCGCCTTTCGTTTGCAATTCGGCTTCCCAACCATCCTCTAGCCATGGACGGAATCGCGCCCACCGAGTCAGCTACCGGGGAAGTCACTGCTGCACCAGATCCTGTTGCATCACAGTGAGAAGGATGCACGGCACCGCGGGCAGTACAAGACCCATTCAAATAGTGTGGCCGCGTCTGACGAAAACGGCGACCAGATAGGTATCGTATTTGAAACTGCAACTCCCTTCGACACGCCCCGCCTGATGGCAGAATTGGTCGCCTGGGTCAATGATGAGCGCGACAAAGCACACTTGCACCCACTACTGATCGTTGCGATTTTCGTGGTTGTTTTCCTGGAGATTCATCCATTCCAGCATGGCAATGGCAGGCTCAGCCGAGTACTGACGACATTGCTGTTGAGGCAGGGGGGATATGCCTATGTGCCATACAGCTCACTGGAAAGCGTGATTGAGCTCAACAAAGAGGCCTACTATCTGGCCTTGCGCCAGACGCAAGGCTCCATCCGGACGGATGCGCCGAATTGGCAGCCGTGGTTGATATTTTTCCTGCGTTCACTGGCTGAGCAAGTCCGGCGCTTGGAAAAGAAAGTCGAACGCGAAAAAATCGTGTTGGCAACCTTACCCGATTTATCATTACAGATCGTTGAATTTGTCCGTGAGCACGGTCGTGTCTCGATCGGGGAGGCCATCAAATTGACTGGCGTTAGTCGCAACACGCTGAAGCAACACTTCCGCAAGCTGGTCGAACATGGTCATTTGAATCAGCAAGGCGGTGGGCGCGGTGTTTGGTATGAACTTAAGTAATGGAGCATAGGATGTTTGTTTTGTCGGGCAAGGTTCGTAAGCCCTCCTCAACTAGCAAGTTTGATTAACCGCCCTACCCCCCATAGAGACTAGCTATTACGTGGAGTGGGATGGTCTGCGTACCCACTATGTGGATGAAGGACCTAAAGACGCCCCTGTTGCATTGCTGTTGCACGGCGAGCCAACCTGGAGTTACCTTTACCGCAAGATGATTCCGCCGCTCCTCGCGGCTGGGTACTGGTGCGTGGCACCTGATCGCGTTGGCTTTGGTCGCGGCGACAAGTTAACGATTAGCGCAGTTTGGTGCGCCGGCGCCGGCGCATCTGCCTGCGTGCGGTGAGAGCCTCTGTTTGGCGCAACATGTAGGTGTAAATGTACCAGGCAAGGCAAACATCAAAATCTTTTTGTCTTTGACTAGGTCAACGACCTTGAAAGACTTGGGTCCAACGGTGCAGCCGGCTTTAACCTGGACCCATCAACAAGTTAGGTAACCATGTCGAGATGATCGGGATGTAGGTCACCACAAGCAACAAGCCAACCATTAGGACAAAAAACGGCATCGTGCCACGCAATACCTGCGCCAAGGGGATCTTGGAGATATTACTAATCACGAACAGATTCAACCCCACAGGTGGGGACATCAACGCCAACTCCATGTTGATCACCAGCAGCACACCAAAATGAATCGGATCGATACCCAGAGGCTCGAGCAAAGGTAAGACTATCGGCACCATGATCAACAAGATCGAGAAGACCTCGAGGAACATGCCCAAGATAATCAGGATAATATTGACCGCAAGCAAGAACTGCCACGGCTGAATATTCAGACCTTTCACAAAATCAAGCGTCTTTTGCGCTATGCCCGTTTCAGTGATCAAGTGACCAAAAGCAAGTGCCATCGCAATGATGATCATGATGGCAGCCGCACTACGCACAGCATGCGTCATCACTTGCAAAAAGTCTCTCAGCTTGACTTCGCGGTAGACAAACAGGGCAAGCACGATCGCCACAACGGCCGATAAAGCCGCTGTTTCAGTCAGCGTAACAAAGCCACCGTAAAGACCGCCCAGTACCACGACCGGAACCAGCAAGGCAGGAATCGCATTGATGGTCTTTTTGATTTTTTCATCGCGAGGCATGGGTACACGATCGACATATCCATTTTTCTTACTGTAAAAATAAACGTAAATACCCATCATTGCGGCGCTAATGAGACCGGGTACAACACCTCCCAAGAACAAGCGAGGAATAGATGCATCAGCAAGTACGCCGTAAACCACAAAAGCCAGCGACGGTGGAATCAAGATACCCAAGGTCCCTGCAGAGACCAAGATGCCCCCCGCAAAGGCAGGGTTGTAGCCATTACGAAGCATGGCCGGAATCATGATCGTACCCATCGCGATCGCCGTCGCAACCGAGGATCCACACATGGCGGCGAAAATCGCACAGGTCAGTACAGAGACCAAGCCTAAGCCACCGTGTACACGTCCGATCCAGGCCGTCGCTGCATTAATCAGCGCTTTGGCCACACCACCACGCTCCATGAACGTTGCGGCAATCACAAAATATGGGACGGCCAACAAAGTGGGCGAGTTCAACTCGTCAATAATCTTTTGCGCAAGAGGAACCAGACTACCCTCAGAGGCGAAGACTAAGCCCGAGGTCACGCCCATTGTGAGGTAAATGGGTGCACCAAGAACCAAAAGAATAATAAAAACAGGAGAAAAGAAACTAAGCATGCCGCTGCTCCCGCTTAATAAACCTGCGGTACAAGCGAACGAAGTAAGCCAAGCCCATTACAAGGGCACCACCAGGAAAGGCTGCAAAATAAATCCACAAAGGGACACGGAGCATCGTTGTTGATACATCACCGAAATCCCACGCCTGATAGGCCACAGCCGATCCAAAATATACGGCAAACATACAAAAACTCAAACCAAGCACGTCTGAAAATACCTCAACACCGTGCTTGAGTTTGGGTGGAAACATATTAATAAAAAAATCAGATTTCACGTGACGATCCATCAGGGTCACGGTGCCGAGCGATAAAAATACTGCCCAGATCACCATGTACACCTGCACTTCTTCGACAAAATCCAGTGTCCACGAGGGGGCTGTCAATCTCACAATGACGTTGTAGGAACACATCGTCAAAGCCAATGTGGCCAAGCCCCCCACTATCAGCGCTTCGATGGGGTGGCATTTAGGCACTTCGTGGGCTTCCGCCTCGAGATCAGCCTGAGCCTTCTGGCGCAACGTCTCATAGAGTCGATTGCCAGAGGCCGGCTCAGCCGCCTGAACTGTGTCTTTTGCTTGCATTTTTAGTACGCAACGCCTGCTTCTTTAAGGTTCTTAAATGCTTCGTCTACGACATCCTGATCCATCTTGATACTCTTGACGAGCTCAGCCTGCATTTTCATGAGTTCACGGCGAGCACCTAAGACTTCAGCAGGTGTTGGCACTACAACAACAAGCCCCGCCTTGATAAGGGTTTCTCTGGCCTTGATCTGAGCTGCACCAGCATCTTTACGCTCTTGTGTCGCTGCAATATCCCACGACTCAAGAATGGCTTGCTGCACTTCCTTTGGCTGCTTGTTAAAGAAGTTGGCACGCATCATTGGAACGTACTGGCCAAATAGGTTTCTGTCTTCGAAACTAAATTTCATACCAGAGTCCATCAACTTGGATGAGACACTACTTTCAAACGTTGTCAGCAAACCGTCCATCACACCTTGGCTCATTGCCAAAGGCACATCGGGCCATGGCACGAGCAAAGGTACTGCGCCAAGTGCTGAGATACGCTTTGCATTGCCAGTTCCACCGGGATAACGAATTTTCATCCCTTTCAGATCGTTGTAATTTTTGATTTCTTTTTTAACGGAAAAGGTGTTTTGGGAACCAAGATCCATCCATTTACCCAAAACCTTGACGAGCATGCGCTCTTCAAATTTTTTGTTCAAGTATTGGCCGAGTTTGCCGTCCATCACTTTATGAACAGTTGCCTCGTCGATACCATAGAACATGGGAAGACTCTGGAGTGCGGCATTGGGTTCGGCACTATCGAGCTGCCATATGCCCGGAACAGCCATTTCGAGGGCATCCTGACGCAATGCACGTGGAACATCGCGATCACGGAACAACTGGCCGCTTGGGTAGACTTCGATCGCAAAGCGGTTACCCGTGCGTTTTTTCAATTCCTCAACAAAAATTTCCACGCCTTTGTTACGGACATGAACAGGATTCGTGTCGAGCGCTATGCGGAGTTTTTCTTGAGCCGAGGCTGGTGTCGCGACCAACACCGACGCCAAAACTGCGAACGACGCCATCATGAGTTTTACGGATAAAGAGGACATGTGATTTCCTTAAAAAAATAAAACTAGTTCAGACTGTGAACCAGACGCTTATTCACTATAACGAAATTGCCACAGACTAATCCTCTGTGGGTCCAAATTTGACGGCCATCATGTCTTTCCATATTTTCTTTGTCTCGATTCAGGATTGATCGCCATCGCCAGCATTTCTGGCAAACTCAAACAAGGCAAATTTTGCCGCATGCATCAATATTGGCACGCCTACC
Source organism: Bordetella parapertussis (assembly GCA_945874505.1). Taxonomy (GTDB): domain Bacteria; phylum Pseudomonadota; class Gammaproteobacteria; order Burkholderiales; family Burkholderiaceae_B; genus Zwartia; species Zwartia parapertussis_J. Next base: position 6,814 of record CAMCII010000039.1, read on the forward strand.
TCGTTTACCCAATTGCAGTATTGTCTTTGATCAGTTTTTTATTTTGTGTTCGTCTTTGTGTAACATATATTAATGGTGAATGAAAATCTTGTGTCAAATATTCATAATGTGAAAAATTTTTTAAAAATTGATGAAAATGCGGGCTCACTGTCAGCCAATTCGCTCAGGCACTCAAAGCGCTGAGCGCGCCATTACTCTGCTTAATTGAACGTACCGAACGCTTAACGCCTTGCGGCACACGCTTTTGATTTGGCGAAGCTGAATGCTTGTCAACGACCCATCATTTGCTTCGCACTCAGTCAGCATTTTTACAGCTGGATAAATTCATCCAGTCTTTTGCCTTGTAATCGTAGCGTTTGCTTTCCTAGTGAAAAGGTTGACCTGCTCTAAATATTTCCATAAAAACAACAGATGACGAAGATACTTGATTGCTTATGGATGCCGCTTTACACTCAATTGAGGTTTTTAGCTGCTTAAGGTTGCTAAAAACGAACACACGAATTGTGTTGGACGCCTTGAGTGCCACGATACGAATAGTCGTGACATCAGAGTTAACACCGGCAAAACGCTAGGTTGATCTGAAACTATGCCACCCATGCGACGCATTTCAGTTGTTGTGCCTGTTTATAACGGCGCTGCGACTGTTCCCAAACTCATCGAACAGCTTGACAAACACCTGAGACCACAAAACGCTTTAGAGCTTATTTTGGTCAACGATGGAAGCACACGCGACAATTCCGATGAGGTTTGCGAGGTTGCAGCGCAACAAAACGACTGGATTGTTTACATAGAACTTTCAACAAATTTCGGCGAGCACAACGCCGTCATGGCGGGGTTGAACCACTGCACAGGTGACTATGTCGTGATCATGGACGATGATCTACAAAACCCGCCTCATGAAGCCATTCGACTTGTTGATGAGCTCGACCGAGGGGACTATGACGTAGTTTTTTCTTGCTACAAGAAGAAAAAACATGGTGTGTCTAGAAACTTGGGGAGTTCTTTTAATAACCTGATCGCAAGTTATGTCCTAAAGAAACCAAGAGATCTCTACCTTTCCTCATTCAAGTGTATCCGTCGGTCGGTGGTTAAACAGATCATTAAATATGACGGCCCTTACCCCTATATTGATGGCCTGATCCTTAGAAGCACCACCCGTTACGGTCGGTTAGAGGTAGAGCATTTCAGTCGAGAGGTCGGACGCTCTGGTTATTCGCTGCGCAAACTTGTGAGCCTTTGGCTCAATATGTTCACAAACTTTTCTATCTTGCCACTGCGCATTGCCAGTGCCATTGGATTACTGCTTGCAACCCTAAGCGGCTTGGCAGGGGTTGTAGTCATTATCGAAAAAATCATGAACCCGGATCTCCCCACGGGTTGGGCATCAGTTTTTGTTGCAATCTTATTTATGTCGAGCGTGCAGCTTTTAGCGATCGGTCTGATGGGCGAGTACCTAGGGAGGGTGCTGATGAAGCTAAATAAGATACCTCAATTTGTGGTGCGAAGAACCATCCGCAACAAGGAGCAAGCCTAATTGGTTTATGACGAAAGCTGGTATTCGGGTCGACCAGTGCTCATCACAGGGGGGCTCGGATTCATCGGAAGCTCACTTGCCATCCGCATGGTGGCCCTTGGGGCTAAGGTTACTTTGTTAGACGCCATGATTAAGGAATTTGGCGGCAACTGGAAAAATATCGAACCCATCCGAGAGCAAGTCCATGTCTTCCAAGATGATATGCGTAACTTTCAAGCCTTATCTCAGATTGTTAAAGGGCAAGAAGCAATATTTCATTTGGCAGGACAGGTCAGTCACGGTGACAGCATGCTCGAGCCCTTGACTGACTTGGGGGTGAACTGCGTGTCAACCATGAATTTGGTTGAGGCTTGTCGGATACACAACCCTAACGCCCGGATTGTCTACACCTCGACCAGGCAAGTCTACGGTACTCCACAGACGCTTCCCGTTAAGGAAGACCACCCAGTATTACCAATTGATGTGAACGGCATCAACAAACTCGCCGCTGAGTACTACCACCTGCTGTACCACCAAGTCTACGACGTTAAGTCAACGGTTTTACGGCTAACAAATACTTACGGACCAAGGCTTCAAATCCAGAACGACCGACAGGGGTTTATCGGTGTATTTCTCAAGCGGTGTCTCAGTGGAAGAGAGATTCATATATTTGGCGATGGGATGCAGGTACGCGACTTCAACTACGTGGATGATGTGGTGCAAGCGCTAGTCCTTGCATTACTACATGACCAATGCTTTGGACATGTTTTTAATCTCGGGTCCCCAGATCGATACGATCTCTTAAATTTCGTACGAACACTGGCTACCTTAACTGATGTAACCTATCAACTTGTACCGTTTCCTGCAGACAAGAAACTGATCGATATTGGCGACTATTATGGTGACTACTCTGCATTTTCTAACGTGACTGGCTGGCAGCCCCAAATAAATCTCCGCGAAGGCTTGGCTAAGACGCTGGCTTACTACCAAGCCCACCGCATCAATTACTTAACCCCGTGACTGTACAAACCATCAAGATGTTTGATTATCGGGATCAGTATCTTGATCTCGAAAAGGAAGTGCTCGGTGCGGTGCAACGCGTGCTGCGCTCGGGCGAATTGATTCTTGGATCAGAAGTTGCGAAATTTGAGTCAGGCTTTTCAGATTTTTTGGGTCAGGGCACCCACAGTTTAGGCGTAGCCAATGGCACGGATGCCTTAGTTATTTGTCTGATGGCGCTAGGCGTTGGGCCGGGTGATGAGGTCATCACGGTAGCGAATACTGCTGTACCAACAGTCAGCGCGATACGGATGGTCAGGGCGACGCCAGTGTTTGCCGACGTAGACCCCGAAACCTCTCTCATGGACTTAAATCTCGTGCCAGGGCTCATTACGTCAAAAACCCGCGCGATCATCCCTGTCCATTTGTTTGGCAATGCAGTCAATATGCCATTACTTTTAGACATCGCGCGACCCTACAATATCTCTGTTGTAGAAGATTGCGCGCAAGCTCACGGTACTCTGATCAATGGGCGCGCGGCTGGAACGTTTGGTCACGCGGCTGCATTTTCGTTTTATCCAACGAAGAACCTTGGTGCCTACGGTGATGGTGGGCTGTGCGCAACTGCAGATGCATCGCTCGCCAAAGAAATGCGGCGGATTCGTAAGTACGGTTTTGATGACCTGTATTACGCGGAACGCGAGGGAATTAACAGTCGACTCGACGAAGTACAGGCGGCAATCCTAAATATTAAACTCAGATACCTGCCCGCACAATTACAAAAACGACGAGCACTTGCTGAGGTATACAAGGCTGGCCTGCCCACCTCTCTGAGACACATGGCAGCGCCATCGAATATTGAGCATGCTTATCACCTGTTTGTGGTCCGCTCAAAGGAACGTGACGCCCTCAGGGCAGCGCTTGCCAGTCACAATATACAGACTGGCATTCACTATCCGTTCCCGATTCATCGAATGAGAGGCTACACATTTTTAGGCTATCAGGACCAAAGCTTGCCCATTACAGAGGCTCTTGCCAACGAGATCGTTTCTTTGCCTCTATATCCAGAATTACCTTTAGAAAGTGCTCATCGAGTACTCGATACACTGCATGAGATCCTAGATTTAAACTCTTAAAATTTTAGGATGCTCGGACAAAACCACCTGCGCATTAACTTTAAAAGTACATCCAAGCACCACCAACCCTTTGCTATGATCTTTGTGACGACGGTAAATTTTGTGGTTCAACGTAGTTGGGTGTTTAAGTCATGATCGATAATCGTCGTGAGTATGAAGTGATGGCTGAAGTAGAGACCCATCACTGGTGGTACCGTGTTCTTCATAGCCTCGTGTTGAAGAGCATCGAACGCGAACGCATGTCCACGAACAGCCATATATTGGATGCGGGTTGCGGAACTGGCGGACTCATTCATAGTCTCAAAGCGGCTGGCTATCAACAGGTCAAGGGCTTTGACCTCTCTCTCATTGCGGTCGACATTTGTCAAAAGAGAGGGTTTGATGTTGAATTAGGTAACCTGAACGACATTGCAACGATCCAAGCGCCCTCAAAGTTTGATGTCATTATCAGCAATGACACGCTCTGCTATTTGTCTGCCGAGCAACAGTTGGCCTTCATTGAAAATGCCTATATGCGCTTGAACAAGGGTGGGCTTCTGCTGATGAATTTGCCCGCACTCGCAGCGTTTCGTGGTACCCATGACCGGGCTGTTGGACTTCTTCATCGCTTTAATCAGTTTGAGGTGAAGGCGCTTATTCAGTCAGTTGGTTTTGAAGCACTAAACCTACGCTACTGGCCCTTTAGTCTTTCGCCCGCTATTTTTGCTGTTCGGGCATGGCAAAGACTCAAATACGACCCTGCCAGTTCAATCAAACCGTTGTCTGACCTAAAATCCTACAGCATTTTGCTCAATACCCTACTTTTTCGCTTGATTAGACTTGAAATACGCTTGGCCAGAAACGCACCATTTGGTAGTTCTTTGTTTACTGTCCTTCGGCGTACTTAATGGTCACTCAACGAAGCGCGTCTGCGGACATGCAGCAATAGCTACCGAACTCTATTGCTCGTGATCGGTCCGCTTCTGGAATGTTAGTGCAAAGGGCTACAAGGCCATGCACGCGACGCTTGCGAAACGTTTCTCGGACGTTAGACTCCGCCGCCCACCAGCCAGCTGCATAATCAAGAAAAATCGGCTGCTCATGGTTCCAAAACGCTTGATAGGTATCTTTATCCAACACTAAGCGTTGCGCGTTGCCTTCAATACCACACTCCTTTCGGGCAAAGTCGCGCAAGCCTTGGTTTTGGTGATCAACCAACTCAACTTGCTGCAAACGAGCTTGGCGCCAACCCGGTACGAATTCACCGAACCTATCTTCACGCAAAATACCCGAGAGTAGTGCCACAGCCATCAACACGGTAATGATGATGCGAGCACCCCCACGGTTTGATTCACTGACTGGCCGACCAAAACTAAAGATTGCGATTAATAACACTAGTGGCCAGACGATTGAGACTTCATAAAAATTCTTTTGCGTTTGCAACACAACGATAGAAGCCAGTGAGAGTAAGATTGTGAACCATAGCAAAAGGTCAATGCGTCCTCTTGGTCGTCTGTCAAAAAACCAGTTTGAAGCCGTCACTAACACGGCGACTAAAAGCGGTATCCATAAAAGAGTGTTCGCCACTGAACGAGCCTGTGTACTCATCACTCCTCCCTTAACCGCAGGTAGCCAATCCGCAATGTATTGATCTTGAAAATGAAGACTTCTGACGTAAGCACCAAAATCAAGAACATTACTCCAGCCCTGCTGAATAAATAACAGGGGGTTGGATAACAGAACACCTGGCTGGAGCGTGAGTCCTCTAAGAACTGACATCAATCCAGGAAACTCTGGGCATGTCGTTCGTAGTCGCCAGACTTGTGAGGTGTCGTAGGCAGTCCACCCTAGGATCAAGACTAGTAAGACCAGCAAGGGCCATGATTTCAATTGTCGCCAAGCCAGCACCAGTAAAGCGGGAAATAAAAACATGCCCTTGGGGTGAGTCGCCGCTAAAAGCATTGCCACCAGCGCAAAGCTCAGGGTCACCAGAAGACTAATTGGCCAACTCAAACGATTTGCAGGTGCTTGATACAAAGTCACCAGAAGACTGAGTGTGATTAGAAGTAAAAGGGGTTGCTCGGGCCGCGCATAAACCATGAGAAACGGCAGCACGCCAACTGACAGAAATGCACTGACTGCTAAGAATGCGTCTGTCACTCCAAGGCCAGCGCGGCGTTTCAGCAAACAGGTCCAAAGTGCTAGTAAAACCAAAAAAAAGAACCAGCCATGAACACGAAGACGCCAAGGATGGCTGGCATCCTCATAAAGCCATGAATGAATTACCATGGCGGGGTACCAAGTTAGGGGTGCATCGATCCACTGACCTTCACTGCATTGCGCAAATAAGTAAACGAGCTTACCGTGATCGGTTTCAAGCCGAGCGATCATCAGCTTCCAAAAAAGCTCATCTCCGTATACAGGGAAATAAAAAACCATCCACAGTGTCGACAGAAATGACAAGACAGAAGCAAGCGCAAGCAGAGCATAGAGAGTGCGTGGTAAATAACCAAACAACGATTGAGGCTGCATAGCGTTTTCGCGTTTATCGTTCTATGAATAGAATCATGTCATCGGGCAACATGTTTGCACCTTTGAATACGAGTATTGAATTCGTTAAGGACACAACAGACAATTTAATTAGTTGCTGGGCACACAAATGATGTCCCCTGAGGTTTTGCCCTGTAAGGTTAGATCATTAAGTTCCTGACGGCGATGATTCAGGAAAAACTCATCTCGGGGATGTAGGTCAGTCAACACAAGGTCATCGGACTGATCCACCGCCATGGGCTTAAAGGCGATTGTCCGCTGAACGAGTGACGCATAGTCAGTGAAGTCAGGGTTACCGCGCAGCAAGTGATCCGACACGGAACGCTCTTGCAGGCGCGAAACAATCATCTCGGCGTTGACATCAATCGGCGTCTCACTGCCTAACATGATGCGCGCAGGCATAATCAAAACAGAATGCGCAAAGGCCCATCGAAACGTCTCCGCACTTCGGCAGGTGGGCGTCCATTGAATGTAAATCCCCTTAGGCGCTAAGCGGGCACGTGCCAGTCCCAAAAACTCTTGGCTATAGAGCATGCCGCTCAAAGAGGCTTCTGGCAGAATCGCATCCGCTTCAATAATATCGTAGCGTCGCGCCTCCTTCGCCAACAAACGCCTGCCATCGGCATACTCCATCGTCCAGCGGGCATTGGTCATCATCTGTCCAACTGGACCGTCTGGCAGCACTTTGGCAAGTGCGGCGTGAACTCCGATTACCGGTTCAACGAGCTCAACCGCACGGACCCGAGTTTGTGGCAGCACGGCAGCTGCCCACGGCGTACCGCCGCTGCCAACGCCAATGACCAACACATCGCGTGGGTCTGGATGCACCAAGGGCCCCACAGCGCCCAGCAATTGGTGAATGGACAGGAAGGGAACTCGCCCTTGTGAGAATCCTTGAATAAAAAATGGCCCTTCTAATAAACCGTCCGCCCGGCGTTCAGCCCGAAACAAAGCCACCCCAGACCGGTCCTCAGCCCACGACACGTGGTGGCCATCGCTTTGCAGGTGTATACGAGACCAAAAAGCAACATTCCCCGGCACAATAATCAAGGCCACCAAGCAGGCCGTACCGACCGCGATTTCTGGCCATCGGCGCCATCGACTGGTTGCCAACCACCCAAGGATCAAAAGAATCGACAATCCGGCCAGCGCCTGCAACGTACCTGCCGTTCCAAGCCAGTGAAAGGTAAAAAGCCCCGTGCCAATGGCACCCAAGGCATTGCCCGCAATATTGGCCAATTGAACCCAGCCCACGCGAGCACCAACCTGAGAAAGATCTTGTTGCACGGCGCGTTGAACAAACGGAAAAGTCATGCCGATCAAAAATGCCGCTGGCCCCACAACCACCCCCGTCAACAAGAACATGGCTACCAGAGATTGGGGACGCATGCGTTGGTGGTCAACCGACAAGTAAGTGGTCAATGGCTCATAGGGCAATGCCCACCAAGCTAGCAGCAAGAAGACCGCAGCAACCGCAAACCCACCGGCTTGAGCCATAAAGAAAGCAGGCCTAGGATCCGTACAACGCTGCACCAACCGCGAAGCCAGCGCCATGCCCAAGCCATCCGCCAATAGAAAAACGCTTAGCACGGTTGGAAACAAATAGGCGTGAAACATGCCGACCTGCCCAATAAATCGCACCCAGACGATTTCAAGGGCAACGATCACATATCCCGACATAAAAACCAGCAAACACCACAGACCCAACCGACCAAAAGGATCTGGTGCAGCGATTTTGGCCTGAACCACTTTTTTGGGGTGTTCGCGGCTTGTCGTGGACAACATCGTGAGAACGATCATTACCGCCAATACATCCAACGCAGCAGCCAGCATCAAGGCACCAACAAACCCCAACTTGCCCACTAAAATCCAGCCCCCCAACAAGGCCCCGAGACCAGCGCCTAGTGTGTTTAGGCTGTAGAGCCGGCCAATGCGCTGTGCGGCAGTTTCAAGCGACGTGGCAACGGCTCTTGAAAGCAGGGGCAAAGAGGCGCCCATCAGTGTGGTTGGCAGCAATAGTCCGGCAAAGCACAAAGCAAAGATCGCCGTTGGGCTGTCAATCACTCCGGCCAAATCGGTTGCCAAGAAGTCGTACAAAAAGAATTTTGAGACGAGTGCGAAGGCGGCCACCGCTGTTTCAGCCACAGCAAAACCGATCAGCGCCCCTCGAGGCGAGAGTCGATCTGCGAGCCACGCACCAAGAATGGAGCCTACGCCAAGACCTGCGAGGAAAGCGCCCACCACGAGCGAAGCCGAAACTGTATCGGATCCGGCGAATACACCGAGCATGCGTTGCCAGATAATCTGGCACAAAAGCGCAGCAAATCCAGAGACGAAAAATGCGAGGGTTAACTTTGCCATCGGCACTGTGGGCGGTACTGATTCACTGAAATCGGCGGGTGTGACCAAATCGTCAGAGCGGCTCATGTTTGCTTTTAATCATAATTGTTCACTAGTGAACTCAGTGGGCGAGTTCAAAAGCGAAGTGCAACACTAACCTTGAGGGCCTGTGTTT
>CAMCII010000040.1 GCA_945874505.1 Bordetella parapertussis
TTGCTGCAATGGGCAACAGAAAGCAAGCTATCGTCGTTACACGTGCTTTACACCAACGAGGCTGACACGGCCGCACTGTGTGCCGCGGGCTGCATGCCACGCAAGCACACACAGTTTCACTGGTTTAACCGCGGGTGGGCAGACTTTGACACCTTTCTCGCATCGTTAACACAACCGAAACGAAAAAAAATCCGTGCCGAGCGACGTAAGGTCAAAGACGCTGGCGTCACAACCCAAGTTTTCACCGGTGCCGAACTGACCCCTGAACATTGGGATATTTTTTATCGCTGCTATGCCAATACCTATCATCAGCGCGGTAACCCGCCCTACCTGACTCCCGCCTTCTTTGAAGCGGTAGGCGCGACGCTCTCTGAGCATTGCGTGATTGCACTGGCCTATCAGGACGAGCAAGCCGTCGCGGCCTCTCTGCTATGGCTTGACACAACCAACGGTCAACGCAGGCTGTACGGGCGCTATTGGGGCGCCCTGAAGCACATCGACTGCTTGCACTTTGAATTGGCTTACTACACGCCTCTTGAGTGGGCTCTTCAACCCGATATCGCGGTGATCGAGGGTGGCGCCCAAGGCGAACACAAACTCGCCCGCGGCTTTGAACCCGTGCAGACTCAGTCGGCCCATTGGCTGGCGCACCCCGCCTTTGCCGACGCCGTCGAACGCTTCTTAGAACAAGAGCGCTCGGGCATTGAACGATACATGCAAGGACTCAATTCACCCTTTCGCGCTGAAGTCGGCGACTGAGCACCTCCGGTTACAGCTCCGCAACACTCCATAGAACTGGACATTTCCGTTCAGCAGACACCGAACATTCTCACGTTGCACCAACACTATAGCAACCCGACTTGCGTAAGAGCCAAAAATTAGGCATAATCTCGCTTCTTCGCTGTAGACACACTGTGTGCTTTTTTCTCAGTGCCAAAATCGAAGTCAGAGCAGTTAACTAGCTGGTTATCTAGGCTTTTAAACGTTCTGACTTTAGTTTTTTGGGGGTATAGCTCAGCTGGGAGAGCGCTTGCATGGCATGCAAGAGGTCAGCGGTTCGATCCCGCTTACCTCCACCAGTCAACGCGAAGAACGCAGTAAATCTAGTCCCCATCGTCTAGAGGCCTAGGACATCACCCTTTCACGGTGAGTACAGGGGTTCGAATCCCCTTGGGGACGCCAGTTTTTTGGTAGTTTATCGCTGCGGAGCGGTAGTTCAGTTGGTTAGAATACCGGCCTGTCACGCCGGGGGTCGCGGGTTCGAGTCCCGTCCGCTCCGCCACAAAGCAAATCGGCTCTACCCCATCCCCCCAAAAAATCTATTTGGGTCCCATCCCCGTGCCCTTACACCTTGTTCTGCGCGAACGACAATCATATTTTTGAAAACATCCCCCCGTCACTTTTTAAAGTACCGGTCATGTTTTTATTTTTATTTTTATTGCACACCGTTCGAGTTGTTTAGCTCGGATGCGGCCGTAACAAGCCACCCGAAGGTGGGTGGTATCAACTTGGGTCACCAAGTTGGCGGCGCTTAATTTAAAAATTAACTTAGGCTTCACCTCACTTCCGTTACACCCTTTTCTGCACACACTCAAAAATAAGTTGCATTTGACTTAGGTCAAGATTAATGTCCGATATGCACCAATTAGGGTACCTTTGCACAAATGGTCATAACTACGTTTAATTTATAAAGTTCCTCTCGGTCTGGTTGCACGTTGACCCCTTCGAGCCGGTAGTTTCATCAGTGCTTTGTACGCTTTGCAACCAACTGGAATCGCTAACGTACAAACACCACCGTTTGGCTTGACCGTAGATGACTTTATCTTTGAACATTGCGATTGTCATTCAGCTTGGGCTGATCGCCTTGTGCTGGCCACTTGAGCACCGGTTTCCACGCTTACTTCGCAGTGCTGACTCAACGCGGCGTCTCGCCTCAATCATCGCGCTTGGGTGCTGCTCGTTTGGGGTTGCTGTTCTTTTTCAGGCGCAACTGTTCCAACCACTGATCGGTGTGTTTGCGCCACTGTCATTAGTCAGCATTTCGCAACTTTCAATTCCGGAGTGGCTTGGCTTTGGGTTGAGTCTGCTTTTGCTAGATTTTATGCAATACGGCTTGCATTGGCTGTCGCACAAGATCCCGCCACTGTGGGCGCTGCATAGCATCCATCACTCAGACAAACACGTCACTGCGGCAACCAGCCTGCTTCACCATCCACTCGAGTCCCTAGTCGTATACATCTTGACGCTTTTTGTCTTGGTGGTGCTTGGCATATCGGTGCAGGTCATCTTGGCGTATGCCGTGCTGTCGATGCTGCACAACGCCTTTTCACACGCGAATATTCGCATCCCCGAGTCAGTCGATCGAGTTTTACGCTTTGTGATCGTGACGCCCGACATGCATCGCACTCACCATTCGGTCGTGCTCGCCGAGGGTAACTCGAACTTTAGTCAGATTTTCCCGTGGTGGGACTGGTTGTTTGGCACTTACACAGCCGTGCCTTCGAAGCACGCCGCAGATTTGAAGATGGGGCTAGCCGAGCCCTCAGTATTTACCCATTTCAATTTGCTTGATTTATTGCTGCAGCCTTTTCGCACCGCCAAGCCGCTTAACAAAAACAACAACCGCCGCCGGAGACACGTGCAATGACTTTATTGATCAAACAAGCCTGTAAATTTTTGGTGGCGTTTAGTGTGATGCTGGGGGTGTTTACAGAGGCTTACGCTGGTAATGCTATCCCATGGACAACAAATGGTACGGTTGGTACGGCTTATAACTTCAACCTTCGAACCATGGATAACGCGGGGATCAATAGTTCGTTTGACGCCGTCGCCAATGGAAACCCCGGCGGTCTCTTGGGTTTCCCGAATTTTTCATACAGAGGTTTAACGTTTGATCAGTCGTCGGTGGTCTCTGGCAATCCAAATACGCCAGGCATATTTATCCAAGTGTTCAAGATTTTGACTGGTGTTAACGCGGGTGCTTTTTATAACGTCACGTTTGATATTGCAGCAGCGTCTTCGGGAGGCGGCAGTGGCGGTGGCGGTGACTCAACGCCTGCACCACCTCCCTGTAATTGCGTGGCTTTAACGGGATTTTCACAGACGTCGATAGATAACGGAATCGTAACAGCCTCGGGAGGTACTTATTTTGACGACATAACCGTTGGCCCTCAGGGTGCAACTCTTGTTGTAACAGGAGCTGTCGTCTTTAGGGGCATGTTTTTTCTCAATGGCCCACTCACAATTCTGACTAGTCCAGGAAGTAGCGTAGTATTTATGGCTTACAACATTTATTTCTCTGGGAACATTCAAATTGGAGGTCAAGGCGCGGTCGTTTTTTTCGGTGACAGTTATCGAAGTGGCACTACGACAGTCGCTAAAAGTGCAACACTGTTTGCGTCAGGGGGCCAGCCTCTTGGATCCGGTGAGGTTATAGTTGAGGGGTCCGCATCGCTTTCAGGCAGGTTTGGTAGAGTAACTACTCAGGGCTCTGGCTCAGTTTTGCACACAGGGGCGTCACCCGGCTACGCATCGTACGGCTCGCTGGCCATGGGTGCAGGAAGCACGTATTTGCAAGATATTGCCGGCAAAGTGCAGGCGAACGCCACAATGATCACAGGTTCAGCTGGTACTTATTCGTTTGCGAATATCAGGGAAGGCCTTGTGATCGAGTCTGGCACAACACTCACGCCGCGTTTATCAAATCTGTTTAGTAGATCGGAGCCAGGCTACGGCAGCAGCATCTACATACCCGTGCTCGGTGATCGTTTTCGTATTTTGACGGCAGCAGGCGGCATCACGGGACGCTTCACGACGTTGACCCAACCGGCAGAGCTTAGCAGCGGCACACAATTGATCGCGCTTTATAACGTGAACAACGGCAACAGTGTCGATCTAGCGATTGCGCCTACGTCTTACAGCACGACTTTATCTTCGAGCACCACCAACGCCAAGTCGGTGGCTAGCGTCTTAGATCAGTTATTGGGCGTGAATAAAGCGGGCACGTCATCGTCAGCGCAAGACTCATTGTTATACGCTGTAGCGGGTCAAAACGCAGCAAACCTGCCTGGCTTTGCACGCTCGTTAGCGGGCGAGGTTCACGCAGCTTCTGTCGCCACGCTACCTCAAACTACGCAACGTGTGCAGCAATCTGTGTTGGCGCGACTAGGTGACTATCCAATGGCGCCTAGTCAGATTAATCCCGCCTTAAGTAACGCAATGTTAACAGGCGGTATCAGCGCAACAAATACCTCGGGCCTGCCCACTGCGAACATGAGCACAAACCCAGCGGTCAACCCGAATGCCGTCAACGTCACGAGCGCTGCGGTAGCAGACGGCCGTGCGTGGGGTGAGATCGCGTATCAACGTGCTGAGCGCGCAAGCAACAGCGCTGGTAACGGCTACAACAGCAACCTGTACCAAATCGTCACGGGTGTGGATGCGTATTCAAACACAGAGCTAGGCTTAAAGCTTGGTGGCGGTATCGCGTTATCCAACACCACCGTTGCAGCCAATGGTGGCAACAGCACAATCCAGCAAGGCTCACTATTTGTCTACGGCAAAATGCCGGTGCTGCAAGATTATGTACTTGATGGCATGGCAAGCGTGGGCTTGAGTTCAACCAACTTGTCGCGCAACGACCCATCGGGCTTCACAGGCGGCTTTAGCAGCAAGGCGGTGATGGGTAACGATGCGTTGGTGAGCGTGGGCCTTAGCCGTGCTTTCGAGTACAACGACCTCCGCGTCACACCCTACGCACGACTGAGTTATCAGTACGTTGGTCAAAATTCGTACGACGAAGGTAGTGGTGCTGCAGCATTGAACATTGCTCGCTTTAGCGGCAGTGCCGTGCGAGGCGTGATTGGTGTAGCAGCTGGGTCACTCAACAAAGACCCGCTTAAAGATGAGTACACCTATCGTGCCAACGTTGCAGTCGGTGCGGATACTTCAGGCTTGTTGAACCCAACACTCAACACCACGCTTGGTGGATATTCAAGCAGCGTCACGACAGCCACGGCAGGCTCTGCGTTCGTGCAGGTGGGGTTGTATGGCACGGTCAAAATCTCTGATAACGCTTATGCCTATGCAGGTGTTTCAGGTGAAGCCAGAACCGGTCAGACGCTTTACGGTGGCAGTGTGGGCTTGCGGATGGCGTTTTAAGGCCAGACGACCTGCGTATGATTTGCTATTTCAGCGCAGTGTGACGCGGTAACGCTTTTTTATTTTTAGATACCCGAAAAATCATGGCTTTACACCACGCTCTAGCCTCTAGCCTCACCCCCACGCAGGGGCAAGTCAAAGCCGTACACAAAAAAGCAAACGCACCTACGTCGTCTTGTAACGACCTGTAACGAGACTATTGCGTATGGATCATCTTATCCAGTACCGTCTTAAAAGCGAACGCATCCCATATAAGATACGAGCCGCTTTCGACCCTCTAGTACGCCCGATGGAATCAAGAATGACCGCTTTAGAAACTCGCTTTGACACGATCCTTCCTACTCTTGCAACAAAAGAAGATCTCAAAAATCTTGAGGTCAGCCTTCATCGCGACATTCGCTCAAACACTTGGCTGATGATCACCTGGGTGACAGCAATTGTTAGCATGGCGATGACTGGCGTGTTTTATGTCGCGCGATACGTGCCTGGCTAAACCACAAGCAAAGTGCGCAACCTTATTGTCTCTGTCTGACTCATTGTCACAGCGTACCCCCTCACCGTCAATAACCGGTTTCAGACAACGCACCCCACGTTAGTTGAGCCGGCACAAAATCTTTCAACGTTTGCTTGGCCAATAAATTTAAGTGCCGTACCAAAGCAATCGCCCTACCCGCAGGGTCAATCTGCGGAAACTTATTGTTGTCAAAACGCAGCGGTACAAGACGCGACCCGATTAATTTTTTATTCGCATCAAACGCTAATTGAGCAATCGCAGCAACACCCGTCAAGCCTTGGGTACTTAACCCGCCAATACCAAGAAAGTTGCCGATCGAGTAAAACACGGGCCGCCCAGCAATACACTCGGCGGCGCGCAGCACATGCGGGCCATAGCCCACGATAGCATCTGCACCTGCTGCAATCGCAGCCTGCGCAAAGGCTCGCGAATCGCCACGCGCTTCACCCAAAAATGTCTCTGGCCCGTCTGGCAACTCAATATGCGCCTCACCCTCAGCACCGGCATGCATCGCCACGATGACCACATCCGCCACGCGCTTTGCAGAAGCTATCAACTCAGCCATCGCATCAAGTTCTTTAATATCGTTTTGCATTGAGTAAAAGCCCACCGATACCAAGGCAATTTTTATGGCCTCTAAGTTAAAGAGTTCGAACTTGCCTCGAAGGTGCCCCGAGCCAACGATGCCCTGTTGGGCTAAATGATTGAGCGTGTCGGTCAGGCCTGCGCCGCCGTAATCTAAGCTGTGATTGTTAGCAAGCGTGACCGCTTGAAAGCCACTACTTTTTAATAATTTAGCGGTGGCAACCGGAAAACGAAACACATAAGACACCCCGGGGATGCGCGGTTTTGACGTCTCAGTTAAGGCTGTAATCGACCCTTCTAAATTACCAAATATGAAAGCTGGCTGACGGAGGCCTAAGTCAGCCCCCGTTAGATGTGACACCATCTCTTGCAAACTGCGGGTATTGTGCGCGTCGTCCTCAGAAAAAACCATATCTCCCACGCCCGTGATCACGAATGACTCGGCAGGTA
This sequence comes from Bordetella parapertussis, assembly GCA_945874505.1. Taxonomy (GTDB): domain Bacteria; phylum Pseudomonadota; class Gammaproteobacteria; order Burkholderiales; family Burkholderiaceae_B; genus Zwartia; species Zwartia parapertussis_J. Next base: position 6,710 of record CAMCII010000040.1, read on the forward strand.
GGGTATCCATACTCTGGCCCGAGCAGTTCATCCATGTGGCAGCGGCATTCGAAGACCAAGCGACCACCGAGAAAGACAGTGTCACGAGCCGAAAGAGGCGTCTGAAAGAGGTGCGCAAAGAGAATCCGGTCGTTACGGTGCGTGTCAGCGGTGCCGATCGCTACGAACCTTTGAAAGGCATCAATCAATTTGTGCCGTATTTTGACATGTCTTTACACAATTTGGTCACGCCCAGTGCCACCGCGACACTTCGCAGTCAGCCGCCGCACTAAGTTAGCATTAAGATAGAGGAATGTGATTGCTATGCGTTCATCACAGCGTTGATATTTCGCGATCAAAAAAATGTCCCATCACACGTTGCTGGCGCAACCACGTAATGAGACATCATTCACACTCAAACCTACATCAGTCAGTGTCTAGTACACATCGACGCTAAACGATGCGGTCATTGCCACGACTAAGGCAACAAAAAGTTAGATCGCTTTCAACATCGAAGCAGCATCACTCACTTCAAACTTGCCTGGGCCTTCGTTATGAAGAACCTGCACCACGCCGTCAACGATGTAAGCAGCATAACGGTTTGAACGCACACCCATGCCGCGTGCAGTCAGATCCAACTCGAGACCTAACGCTTTGGTCCAGGCAGCAGAGCCATCGGCCATCATGCGAACTTTACCGGTCGCTTTCTGCTCACGACCCCAAGCGCCCATCACGAACGCATCGTTCACAGCCACGCACCAAACTTCGTCAACGCCCTTGGCTTTGATCGCATCGATGTGATCAACGTAACCAGGTACGTGTTTCGCTGAGCAAGTTGGCGTGAAGGCGCCAGGCAAAGCAAACATCAAAATCTTTTTGCCTTTGACCAGATCAGCAACTTGAAAGGCGTTAGGGCCTAAGGTGCAACCAGCAGTTTCAGTTTCGATAAATTCTGTGAGGGTGGCATCGGGTACCCGATCGCCGACTTTGATCGTCATGTGCGCTCTCCTAGGGCATCACGGGCAGCGATGGCCACCGCAACTGATCCCAGCGTGTCGCTTATCATAAGCTACTAAGCGGCGACTCGCTAGGAACAGTCTATTTACCCTATTGAGCTTGTGGGTATGTCGTATGCAATGACTATTTTTTTTGCTCGTCTTTCACGCGATAGACCAGCACAGGATTATGCGTCAGGGCAAGCACTTTGGTCGTGACGCTGCCCAACAGCAAGCGCGAAAAACCGCTACGCCCATGGCTACCCATAAAAATCATGTCGCAGTGATAATCAATCGCAGCCTGAACAATGCCGTCGGCGATATTGAAGTTTGAGACCGCATGCGCGCTTGACTTAACCCCCGCGGTATCGGCACGATCGATAATGGCTTTGAGGTGCTTTTGCGCTTGCTCGGCATTGGCTTTTTCATAATCAGCATCGGTCAAAGCATACGCTGCCGACATGCCATCAAAGCCCATGGTGGCCGCAAAAGGCTGGGTGACATACAGGGCGACGATTTCGGCGCCGGTTGATCGCGCAAACAAAATGCCCGCATTCGCGGATTGCGCTGACAAGGCCGAGCCATCTGTAGGAATCAGGATTTTCTTAAACATTGTGCATGCTCCATAACAAGGGTTCGAGCGCCTATCCTAGCCCTTTAGCCCATCTGACTCCAGCGACAATTGAGGCGATTTTGATCTGGATCAAGTTTTTGGCACACAGTAGGACGCGCAAGGGGTACGCCAAGCTTCAGCGACCAGGTTTTAGCCGGTCACTCGCTTGTTTTGTTCAGCTACAGACCAAGCTCAGACACCCAACCTTGGCTTTGAACGTTGGTGTATTCAAGAATTGGCGGTAGCGGCCCGATACAGAACGGTGCAGCGCGTGCCGGAACGACAGTATGCCAGCACTGGGGCCGGTAAGGTTTGCAACAACTCAGCAAAATGGGTGACATCATCAGCAGTCATTTGACCACTCACGACCGGCTGGTAAGCCACGCGCAGCCCAGCAGCACGTGCTGCCTCGGACACGGCAGCCGCAGTTGGCTGATTCGGGCCGTCTTCAAAATCTGGCCGATTAATAATGACACTTTTAAAACCAGCCGCGGCAACTGCTGCCATATCGTCGGGAGTCATTTGCGGCGCTACCGCAAAATCAGTGGTCAAAGAGTTAATTGGAGTCGCCACAATAAAATCCTGCAAAGAGTGAAAAAAAACAATCACGCACCGCCCTGACCTTTGCTACGAGATAACAGGTCTTTGCAACGCTTAGGAGACTAGTATACGCAACGTAGTCTGCCCGAGCACCCCCAACAAACACTCCATGGCCAGAACCCAAGTCTGGTTCACGCGGCAAGCGCACAGTGAACAAGGCTCAACAAGCCTAGTACACGCAACGAAACCCCACGTAAACGACATACAGCCCGGCTGACTTGTATTGCATCCCTTCAACTTTCATCTGAGAAGGGCCATACCACCACGACCCGCCAGCAGTTAGCCGAGCGCCGTCTTGGGCATCTGCCAGCCACTCCCAGACATTGGCCCCCATGTCATATAAACCATTGACACCCTGCCGGGTTTGACCGACTGGCGCGTGGCGCGGCCACCCATCCGCAGCACCTTCAACGTTGGCACCGTCGGGTCGATCACCAGTGGGATAGGGGTAGGTTTTGCCTGTCTCAAGCGGTGCTGGTGGGGTGGCACGTTGCTCGGTATACGCAGCACGTTGCCATTGCGCCTTAGTAGGTAGGCGCCCCCCGGCATCATTGCAGAACCCCTGCGCTTCAGCCCAGTTGACATGCACAGCCGGTTCGCTCGGCTGTGCCGCTTGACCAAAAGGGGTACGCCAAGTCCAGCCGGCTCGCCGCTGCCAGCCCATCACATATTCAAAGCCTCCGCCCTCGCGCTCAGCTGCCGTGACCAGGCCCTTACGCCCAACGTACTCAGCAAACCGGCCAATACTGACTTCGGTGGCGTCTATTTTAAAGTCGCCCAAATCTACACGAGACAGGGCGACTTCAGGCAAGCCACTCGGCGGCTGCGCTTGAGCCTGAGCGTTTGCCAAACCCTGCGCCGTCAACGCGAGCGACATCGCAGCAAGTTTTAACATGACAGAGTACATACAACAGGCCTCGTAAAAACAACGGGTGAACAGGCTAACCGGTAAGAACTAAGCGTTAAGAACTAAGCGGTAACGAGGCAAAAAATCGACTCGCTCGCACCAATCGCTTGGTGTGCCCTAAATTTTGAGCGATACTCGGACACTTCTAATAACCAACCAAACGTGTTGTGCTGCCGTATTTTAACGAATCGACTGCACAATTAGCGTACAACGCTTGACAAAACCCCACCCTTTAGGGGTCTTTCATCACATCAATATCCGGAGAAAAAATGATACTAGTTGGCCGTTACGCATCGCCTTTTGTTCGTCGCGTGGGCGTCGTTCTGCACACACTGGGCACACCTTTTGAACATAAGGGCCTCTCAACGGCCACTGATCTGGCTGCTATCAAAGGCTATAACCCGATCGCTCGGGTGCCCGCCTTGATGCTGGACAACGGCGAGAATCTGATGGAAAGCGCCGCGATTATCGATTCGATCCTTGACATGACACCGGGTCAAACGCTTTTGCCAGCCACTGGTGCTGCACGTCGCCAGGTCATGCAGCACTGCGCCATCATGTGCAGTGGCCTAGACAAGGCGATTCAATACATCTACGAACCGCGCCGTCGCCCAGCCGAGAAAGTCCATCAACCTGTACTGGATGGCCTGGCCGAACAAATCACTGCAAGTCTGACCATGCTTGAGGCGCTCGCAGCCAAGGGCACCTTTAAAGGTGGCGCGCAAGCCAATCTGGCCGATATCACCGTTGCTGTGGGTTGGTTCTTTTTGCACAAAGGCTTGCCTCAGATTGCCGTCGCCAGTCAGTTTCCGAACTTAGTCGCGCTTTCAGCCCGCTGTGAAACACTTCCGGCGTTTCAAGCCTGCCAACTTGAAGGCTAACTACGCACTCATTATTGATCGCCTGTGCACCCGTCACCTGCCGAAAAAAAATCATTTCTAGGCAGGTGGCTAAGCACGAGACCCGAGCGCTGTCTCACGCGCCCAAGCTCACAGATCGAAGCGACCCACTTTGAAAACAAAAATATTTCACGGCTGGTGGATGGTGGCGGGCTGCATGATCGTGGCCGTTGTGGCTTGGTCGTTTGGGCTGTATGGGCCAAGCGTTTATATCAGTATGTTGAGCCATGACCATCAATGGTCAATCGGAGTGATCTCCGCAGCGCTCACCTTATCTTTTTTAGTCAACGCAAGCGTGCTCAGCCTAGTTGGCAGCACCATTGCAAAGTATGGCCCGCGCCCGGTGATGGCCACGGGCGCCGCAGTCATGGCGCTTGGGCTGGGGTGCTTAGGTCAAGTCACCAAACTTTGGCACGTCTATGCGGCCTTTGCGTGTATGGGCCTGGGCTGGTCATGCCTCTCAACTACATCAATCACCGCAACGCTAGCACCATGGTTTGATAAACACCAGGGGCGGGCCGTGTCGACTGCGATGCTTGGTGCCAGTCTCGGCGGCATAGTGGGCGTACCGCTATTGCTCACACTCATCGATTCACTCGGCTTTGCATTGGCCATGCTAGTGGTCGCCTTCATTCTGCTAACTACCGTTTGGCCACTTAGTTTTTTTGTGATGCGCCACCGACCACAAGATCTTGGCTTACAACCTGATGGTGCTCACGCCGAACACTCACGTCACAAGGCAGCCGAGCGAGTCTGGACGCGCACTGAGGCCCTACAAACGCGCGCCTTACGCACAATTATGCTGGCCTTTGGCTTGGCATTGCTCGTGCAAATTGGCTTTCTGACCCATCAGGTCGCGTTACTGTTGCCCGCGATTGGTCAAGCCGCTACAGCCCTTTGTGTGACTGGCGCTGCCATCCTTTCGTTTGGGGGCAGGCTTTTACTTGCACGCTTTTCTGACCGGTTGGATGTCAGGGTGATCGCTTGTGGCGTGCTCATACAAGCCACGGTTGGGCTTGCCATTGCGAGTATTTTTTCGGATCAGGCGTGGGCGCTTGTGGTGGGGGTATTGTCATACGGGATGACCGCTGGCAACACAACGACCTTACCGCCCGTGATCGTGCGCCGTGAATTCGGTGCGGTCTCCTTTGGTGCGGTGTTTGGCATCGCCGCCATGCTGATACAAATCATGTCAGCAATGGGGCCAGCATTTTTTGGTGTGTTACATGACCTGAGCGGCAGCTATCAGCTACCGCTCGGTTTAGCCGCCATACTCAATGTCGTTGCGGCAATCGTCATTATCATGGGGCGTAAACGATAGCCTATCGCGGCGCTCAAGCTATCAGTGGCTAAGTGATTTGGGCCCTAGTAAACAGGTGAATGTCACCACGGCATTTTAGAAATGATTGGATTCATTCCGGTTTTTTGAATAACGGGCGCCGCTGTCGCTGAGGCCAAAAACTCAATCAACTCTTTTGCCGCTTTCATGTGTTGCGTTGTTGAGGTGATCCCTGCTGAAAAGGGAATCGTTTGTTGCACCTCTAGTGGAATCTCACCTAAATAATCTAGGCCATCAATCGAAAGTAATTCACTAACCTGTTGAAAACCCAGCTCCGCATCGCCTCGCGCAACCACTGAGCCTACACGTTCGCTATAGATCTTTTTTGCGGTGTCTTTTAGCTGCTCGGCTACACCAAGTTTCACAAACAACTCCGTCGAAAGATACGTACCACTTGCGCTCGCCGAATACGCAATCGACTTGGCTTGCAGTAAGGTATTCTTTAGCGCCGCAACCGTACTGATATCTGGCTTAGGCGCACCCTTTTTTACCACAGCACCAATCGTTGAGTTCGCTAAATCAACGCGCGTGCCTGCGGCCACATTACCTTTCTTGATGAACCCGTCTAGCGCGGGTCCGGCTAATATCAAAATGTCGAAGGTCTCTTGACGACTCAAGCGGGTCGGGATTGAATCAGGGGCTGCCCCCATCGACGAGCCGAAAGAGATCTTAACCGTATGCGTCGATTGCTTTTCGTACAGCGGCACGAGCTCTTTAAAGGCGGTCGCAAAGGCGCCCGAGGTAATGACATGGAGCTCAACCGCGTACGCGGCAACGCTTAGGCCAAGACTAAGTGCAAGTGCGAGAAAACTACGTTGTAAATTGCGGAAAGGCTTCATCTGGTGACCCCTAGTGTATCGGTGTATGTTGTTGCTTTTAGGCGACGATACTCAATCTGAAGGCACAAGACAAACGCCAGGCTTGGGCTTTAGACCAAAGGGTTTACCCAAATCAGGGAAATCACTAGTGGCACTCGAGCGACATAGCCTTGACAATCAGTCTGCGTTGGCGCGAACACCCGACGCCAAATTTTCTTGAACTGCCAAGCTCGCATAGGGCTCAGTTCGCGCTTAAAAAATGTATCCCGGAGACTTCTTTGAAAACACCAGCTTCAATAAAAAACTTTGAGTTTATTACCACCGCTATGATTGTGGCCTCACTCGCTGTGTTTGTTTATCAAAATTCAACGACAAAGCTTTTTGGCCCGACCGCCGCAGTCTATGTGGCGACCGCGGTGATCATGAATTTATTTCTGATTTACACAATCACACGGGCAAAAAGTATGGTTTCCCGGACATTTTTTGCCATGGCAAACGGTTTAGGGATCGCTTTTTGCCTCGTTTCGCTATTTGGCGTTTCACCACTGACTGTCAAGATAGGCGTTGGGGTTGCCGCTTATCTTTATATTTATTTGATCGTGGCGTTTGCGTCACTGTATTTATTATTTTCGCCAGCAAGCACCAAATGGTTGCAAAACGAAGACCCAATCGAGTTTGACTAACGCGGCTGAGTTTGCTCGTACCAGCCCTTAGACTGATTGACGACCCTGACCACCAATAGCATCAACGGGACTTCAATCAGCACCCCCACTACCGTGGCAAGCGCAGCCCCAGACTGAAAACCAAATAAACTGATCGCTGCCGCCACGGCAAGTTCAAAAAAGTTAGAGGCACCAATTAGCGCCGATGGGCAAGCGACGCTATGTTTTTCGCCAAACTTCCTGTTTAGCCAATACGCTAGCGCCGAATTTAAGACGACTTGCAAACATATTGGTACTGCCAACAGCGCAATCACCAGCGGCTGCTTAAGCATAGCGTCGCCTTGAAAGGCAAAAAGCAACACTAGCATCAACAACAACGCCGCCATTGACCACGGACCGATCGTCTGCATCGCAGCGTCAAAAGCCTGAGTGCCTTTTTTTAACAACTGTCGCCGCCAAAGCTGCGCCAACACTAAAGGCACAACGATATACAACACCACAGAGGCCACTAAGGTCGCCCAAGGTACCGTAATAGCAGAGAGCCCTAACAACAGAGCGACCAACGGTGCAAACGCGACAAGCATAATCCCATCATTGAGCGCAACTTGCGACAAGGTGAACAAAGGATCACCACCGGTGAGTCGGCTCCAGACAAAGACCATCGCCGTACAAGGCGCTGCAGCCAGCAAGATCAGCCCGGCAATATAGCTATCGATTTGGTCAGCAGGTAAATACTCAGAGAACAGATGGCGGATAAACAACCACGCCAGAAACGCCATCGAAAAAGGCTTGACCAGCCAATTCACAAACAGCGTGACACCGATACCGCGCATGTGATTGCGTACTTGGTGCAGCATCGAAAAATCGATCTTGACCAACATGGGGATAATCATCACCCAGATCAACAACCCGACGGGTATATTGACTTGCGCGATTTCAAAGCGCCCTAAGGCCTGAAACACCGTGGGGGCTAACTGCCCGAGCGCAACCCCCACCACGATACAAAGAAACACCCACAGGGTCAGAAATCGTTCAAATAGGTTCATGAGCTTGCGCTGACGCGCACTGTTGGAAGTAAAAGGGTCACCAACCAACACACAATTAACATGACGGCAGACCCGAGTAAGGCATACAGTAACCCACCCCATTGATACAACAGCCCCGACAGTAGGGTGCCGAGCAGCCGCCCAAAGGCATTTGCGGCGTAATAAAAACCAACGTCTTCGGCAGCCTTTTCAGAGCCTGCATACGCCAAGATCAGGTACGAATGCACCGAAGAGTTCACAGCGAAGGCAAACCCAAAGGCGCCCAGGCCGCCCACCACCACCCACTCAAGGTGTGGCACATTGAACCAGACAGCCAACACAAGCCCAATCGGCACAAGGGCCAGCAGCAACGACCACAGCCTTGCCGCGGGCACTTCTGTCGTTAAGCCATCACTGCTGCGACGCACGAGCGAAGGTGCGATGGCCTGAACCAGGCCATAACCAATCGTCCACAAGGCTAAAAACCCACCGACCATGGTGAAAGTCCAGCCTGAGGCGTACAAAAATACCGGCACCCCCACCACAAACCACACATCACGCGCACCAAACAGCGCCACGCGCGCCGCCGCCAACAGATTAATTGCACGACTTTTGGCGAATAATTCTTTGGCTGACTTAGACGCTTTACTTTTGCCCATCAGGGGCGGCAAACTCAACACAAC
>CAMCII010000041.1 GCA_945874505.1 Bordetella parapertussis
CTTTATGGATGACGAAGACGTCACCAGCAAAGAGCCAGGAGAGCGTGATGTCGCAATGGTCTTTCAAAGTTATGCTCTGTATCCGCACATGTCGGTTGAAGAAAACATCGCCTTTCCGTTAAAGATGATTGGACAAAATCAGTCGTCTAGAAATCTTGCTGCACGAGAGGCTGCAACCAAAGTCAATATCGAGCATCTGATGGATCGCAAGCCCGGGCAACTGTCGGGCGGTCAACAACAACGCGTTGCACTGGCACGAGCAATTGTGCGCCAACCTCGCCTATTTTTACTCGATGAGCCCTTATCGAATCTTGACGCCAAACTACGCTTAGAAACCCGAATCGAATTACGTAAACTACAGCGGTCTTTGAACGTCACAACGGTATACGTTACTCACGACCAAGAAGAAGCGATGACACTGGCCGACCGTGTTGCCGTGTTTATGGAAGGAAGAATCGTACAAGTTGACACCCCTAGAAACATCTTTGCTCGCCCTGCCACGTTGACCGTAGCCAGCTTTATTGGTAGCCCACCCATGAACCTGCTTGCGGCCCACTGGCAAGGCTCAACGATCACCTTTAAAAATGGTGATAGCCTTCAAATCGAACAGAGCACGGCTTCAGCACGCGAAGTGATCTTTGGGGTTCGACCGTCTGATTTAGCACCAAGCGCTGAGGGTGTGAGCGCAACGGTTGAGCTCATTGAAGATTTGGGTGACAGCGTGACGATCGCTTTGTTGGTAGACCAACAACCTATCAAAATGAAGCTACCGCACACTCAGCTTATCAACGAGAATGAAACGATCAAAGTCAGTTGTCAGCCCTCAGCCGTGCATTTGTTTGATCCTCTGACAGGTCTGCGTCTTTAGTCTTTTTTAAATACAGGATTGCTATGAGTAAGAAACCAAATATTGTCTTGATCCTAAATGATGACATGGGTTTTTCTGATATCGGCTGCTATGGCGGCGAGATTGAAACACCCAACTTGGATCGCCTGGCCGCTGGCGGTTTACGCTTTTCACAGTTCTACAACACGGCTCGCTGCAGCCCCTCACGCGCCTCGCTCATGACGGGCTTACATCCGCATCAGACCGGCATCGGAATCTTGACCTATGACAGCGGCCCCGAAGGTTACGCAGGCAATCTGAATCAACGCTGTGTCACGATTCCAGAAGCCTTAAAGGCGAGTCATTACAAAACCTACATGAGTGGCAAGTGGCACGTGTCAAGCAATTTGCGCGAACCTACCGATTCATGGCCTAAACAACGAGGCTTTGATGAATTCTTTGGCACCATCATCGGCGCAGGCAGTTTTTACGATCCCAACACCCTGACACGCGACAACAAAAATGCCGAGCATGAGGCTCGCGATGATAAAAATTTCTTTTATACCGACGCGATCAGCGATCAAGCTGTCACTTACATTAAGCAACACTACGCTTCGTCGCCTGCTCAACCTTTTTTTACTTACGTCGCTTACACCGCACCGCATTGGCCGTTGCACGCCCACGAAGAAGACATCAAAAAATATAAAGGGCGGTTTGATAGCGGCTGGGATACCCTGCGCAAAGAACGACTCAAGCGACTGGTCAAGTCTGGCATCCTAAAAGACTCGTGGCCACTCACCGACAGAGACCCGACCCAACCGAGCTGGGAAGACGCCGAACAAAAAGCCTGGTTACTGCGCTGTATGGAAGTCTATGCCGCGCAGATCGACCGAATGGATCAAGGCATAGGCCGTATTTTGCAAGCCATCGAAGAGGCCGGTGAACTTGACAATACGCTGGTAATTTTTATGTCAGATAATGGCGCTTGCGCAGAAGACATCCCTGAAGGCGTGTCGATCGATGAGCTTGTCGATAAGCTCATGATTGCCCGCGCTAAGACACGCGACGGTAAGCCAGTGCATTTTGGTAATGACACCTCGCTGATGCCCGGCCCCGAAGACACCTATCAAAGTTACGGCCCGGCCTGGGCCAACCTGTCAAACACACCGTTCAGGCTTTACAAACACTGGATTCACGAGGGCGGCGTTGCCACGCCGCTCATTATGCATTGGCCAACAGGCATTTCGGACCGAGGTGCAGTCAGACATTCGCCAGGGTACTTGCCTGACATTATGGCAACCATTCTTGACATCACCCAGACACCCTACCCTGAACACTACGCAGGGCGTCAAATTACCGCGCTTGAAGGGCACTCATTAAAGAGTGCTCTCAAAGGTGACGCGACCGAACGACCGCCGATGTTTTGGGAGCACGAAGGCAATGCGGCCATCAGAGTCGGCAAATGGAAATTGGTGAAGCGTTACCCTTGCGACTGGGAGCTTTACGACATGGAGGCCGACCGTACCGAGCTCAATGATTTGTCAGCGATACATCCTGAGCGCGTCACAGAGATGGCACTTCAATACGAGGCGTGGGCCAAGCGCTGCGGCGTGTTGCCTCGCGACAAAATTGTCGAACTCATGAGCAGCCAAGGTGTCACTCGCGCGTTTTGGGAAAAAGACTAAATGCAAAATAAAGTCTGCTGCTCGGCGCAGCGGTCTTTACCGCAAGCAGACGTATTGCCAACTTCCGAGCGCCTTGCATGCGATGAACGTGTCGTCTTAGCAGCTAACACAGGCACGACAGCCGCTGACTCACAACAGCACAAAGACTTAATCGACATCGCAGGCAACTCTTTTGTGATGGGCACCAATGAAAACATCGGCTTTCAAGAAGACGGCGAAGGTCCGGCGCGCTTAGTCAAACTGGACGCCTTTCGGATCGCCCCCACGACAGTCACCAATCGTCAATTCAATCAGTTTGTTCGCGAGACGCAATATGTCACTGAAGCAGAGCGGCTAGGCTCATCCTTTGTTTTTTACTTGCAACTGTCTCAGGCCCTGAAAAAAACTGTCACTCCAGTTTCAAACGATCTCGTATGGTGGGTCGATCTTCCAGACGCGTGTTGGCAACGCCCCTGTGGACCAGGCTCGAGTCACCTGACCATTCCTGAGCACCCGGTCGTACACATTTCGTGGCATGACGCCCAGGCCTACTGCGCCTGGGCTGGGGTCAGCCTGCCGACTGAGGCTCAATGGGAGTGCGCGGCACGCGGCGGGCTACCTGAGAAACGCTATGCCTGGGGTGACACGCTTCAGATGAACCAACCCTTGCCCTGCAACATCTGGCAGGGGGATTTTCCAAATGCACCGCGCGAAGGATGGCAGCCAGAGCCACAGGCGGCGCAGAGCTATGAGCCGAACGGCTTTGGGCTTTTCAATACCGTCGGCAATGTCTGGGAATGGTGCGCCGACTGGTTTAGTTCGGACTATCATGTCAGCACCAGTCGCGAAAACCCTCTGTATTCTGTTCCAACGGCCAAACGTTCGATGCGAGGTGGATCTTTTTTATGCCACGACTCCTATTGCAACCGCTATCGACTTGCAGCAAGAGGTGCGAACACGCCCTCAAGCACGTCAAGCAATTGCGGCTTCCGGGTGACGGGTAATGTTTAGTGATAACAAATACGCTCTATGACCCACATCCTCGCACTCGATCAAGGCACCACAAGCTCTCGCGCAATGTTGTTCAATGCGCAAGGCCACAGCGTGCGCACCGCTCAAAGCGAATTCAAACAAATTTTTCCAGCGCTGGGCTGGGTTGAGCATGACGCACTTGAAATCTGGCAAACACAGTTACGGGTGCTCGAAGACGTACTGAGTCCCCTCGGGACGATCGACAGCGTCGCGGCAATCGCCATCACCAATCAACGCGAAACCACTGTGCTGTGGGATCGTCAAACCGGTCTACCCTTGGCCAACGCGATTGTTTGGCAAGATCGTCGGACGGTTGAACACTGCAACGCGTTAAGGCAACAAGGCCACCAGGCCTTGATCCAAGAAAAAACCGGTTTAGTCTTAGACGCTTATTTTTCAGGTACCAAACTGGCCTGGCTACTCGACAATATCCCAGGCGCACGAGCACGTGCCGAGCGTGGTGAACTCGCCTTTGGCACAGTCGATAGCTGGCTAGTCTGGAACCTGACCAAGGGCCAGACGCACGTCACCGACCCGAGCAATGCCTCGCGCACGCTACTGTTCAATTTACACACCCTTGCCTGGGACGACGAACTCCTTGCCTTACTCAGGATTCCGCGCTCGGTCTTACCAACCGTGGTGCCTAGTTCAGGCATCGTCGCGCACACCGATCCCAGCCTCTTTGGTCGTGCCATCCCGATCGCCTCAATGATTGGTGATCAACAGGCAGCAACCTTTGGGCAAGCCTGTTTTGAACCTGGTATGGCCAAGAATACCTATGGTACCGGCTGCTTCATGCTGCTCAATACCGGGCAGCAACCGGTGGCCAGCCAAAACAAACTACTCACCACCGTAGGCTGGCAACGCCTTGAAGCGTCGACAGAGCCACTCGCCACCACCTACTGCCTTGAGGCCTCGGTCTTTATGGGTGGCGCCACGATTCAGTGGCTACGCGACGGTTTAAATATTATCTCGTCAGCAGCCGAAGTCGAGGCACTCGCTGCCAGCGTGCCAGATGTCGCTGACACCTACTTGGTACCCGCCTTTACCGGCTTAGGCGCACCGATCTGGGACGGCAATGCCCGTGGCACATTAATCGGTATGACACGAGGCACGACCAAAGCGCATATCGCGCGTGCAGCGCTTGAAGCCATTGCACTTCAGGTGGCAGATGTGTTTGCTGCAATGGCAAAAGACTCTGGCATCGCCCTAGCCGAATTGCGTGTCGACGGCGGGGCCTCAAAAAATGATCTGCTGATGCAAATGCAGGCAGATTTTCTAGGGGTACCGGTGGTGCGGCCCAACGTCACCGAAACCACAGCACTCGGTGCCGCCTATTTGGCGGGCCTTGCCGTTGGCCTGTGGTCAAGCACCAAAGACATTGCCACGCACTGGTCGATTGACCGCAGATTTGAGCCTGGCATGGCCACAGCAGACCGTCAGGCCAAACTGGCAAGATGGCATCAAGCGCTTGAACGCGCGAAAGGCTGGGCCTCTTGATGCATACCGACCAAACATCACAAACACCCCTTCACACCGACCGAGCAAAACTGCTCGCGCGACTGGCTGAAGACAAAACCTACGACCTTGCCATTATTGGAGGCGGTGCCACAGGCTTAGGCTTAGCGCTTGATGCAGCTTCGCGTGGCTACTCTGTCGTGCTGCTTGACGCGACCGATTTCGCAAAAGGCACGTCGTCACGGTCAACCAAGCTTGTGCACGGCGGCGTGCGTTACCTCGCGCAAGGTAACGTGTCCTTGGTCTACGAAGCCTTGCACGAGCGCACAACCTTATTACATAACGCGGCGCACTTGGCGCAACCGCTTGCCTTTATTTTGCCTTGCTACAAGTTTTGGGAGATCCCGTTTTATGGTGCGGGTCTGCTGTTGTACGACGCGCTCTCAGGTAAACGCAGCTTGGGGCGAACCCGCTTTTTGGGGGGGCAACAGACTCTCAAGAAAATCCCCAATCTTAGAGCTGAGGGTCTAAAGGGCTCGGTCAAATACTGGGATGGTCAATTTGACGATGCACGCCTGGCGCTGGCCTTGGCGCGCACTGCCGCGCAACGCGGTGCCTTACTGCTTAACTATTGCAGCGCACTTGAACTGACACACAGCGATGGTCTAGACACCAGCTCATCTGCACAAGATCACCAGGGTCAAATCACGGGCTTACTTGCACAAGACCACGAAACTCAACAAATCTACCCAATTAAAGCCAACTGCGTTGTCAATGCCGCCGGAGTCTGGGTCGATGCGCTACGAGCTAAAGCTGAGGCCGCTGCAGGCGCCAAGAGTGTCGATATGGTCGCACCCAGTCAAGGGGTGCACATCGTCGTTGAGCGTGAATTTTTAGCAGGCGAACACGCCATCATTGTTCCGCACACCGAAGATGGCCGCGTTCTGTTTGCCGTGCCGTGGCTCGGCAAAGTCATCATCGGCACCACCGATACCCCGCGCCACGATTTAAGCCGCGAGCCTGATCCTTACGTCGAAGAGCTTGAGTTTATTTTGCGCGAGTCGGCGCGCTACCTAACGCGCGCGCCCACACGCGCAGACATTAAAAGCATCTGGGTTGGGCTACGACCTCTGGTCAAACCACCGAAAGATGAACAAGGTAACACCAAAGCGATCAGTCGCGAGCACACTGTGCTCATCAGCAAAAGCAAGATGGTGACGGTCACGGGCGGTAAATGGACTACCTATCGTGCCATGGCACAAGACGTGTTAAAGCACTGCGTTGACGCCAAGCTTTTACCCGAGCGCCAAGCCTGCATCACAGCCGACTTACCGTTAGTAGGTGCACAAACAGGTCGCAAAGTCGATCACCCGATGTACGAAGCGCCTGGGCGACAGACCTACGGCGACGAGTCAAATTATGTCGCTGAGTTACCCGGCGCCGAACGCGCCTTAGGCGGCGGTCTCACTGAGGCGATGGTTCGCTTTGCTGTGCGTTATGAGTACGCCCGTACCGTCGAAGACATGCTTGCCAGACGTTCGCGTTTGCTATTTTTAGATGCGAAACTTGCCTACTCGCTTGCCGACAGCGTGGGCGAAATCATTGCGCAAGAATTACCAGGCAAAGATCCTGGCGTCGAAGCCTTTAAAAACTTAGCTCTGCACTATCTCACTTTACCTGCCTAGCACTGGTCAAAGAACTTTAACCGTTAGTCTTTGATCTTTGATCTTTGATCTTTGATCTTTGATCTTTGATCTTTGATCTTTGATCTTTGATCTTTGATCTTTGATCTTTGATCTTTGATCTTTGATCTTAGTTTTTCAATGCGTCTTGAAACAATCGCGCACGCTCTTGTTGTAATGCCCTAATTCTTCGCTGCATCTTCAAGTATCAAGTCTGCGCCGCGTTCTGCCACCATCATCACAGCCGCCTGAGTATTGCCCGACACCATGGCCCTGAACACCGAGGCATCTACCACACGCAAGCCGCGCAACCCCTTAAAGCGCAGGCGGGTATCGACCACCGCCTCATCATCAGAACCCATGCGACAGGTAGCAATCGGGTGATAGATTGTTTGACCATTGTCGCGTGCGAAATGCAACCATTGTTCGTCGGTGAACACACCAGAGCCTGGACTCATTTCAGAATCAATGTAGTTGGCTAGCGCCGGGCGCTCGACAATCCGTCGGGCAATCTTCATGCCCTCAATCAAGGCGCGCTGGTCTTCATCGCTTGCTAAGAAATTAGGTCGAATCGCAGGTCCAACCAGCGGATCCTTAGATTGGATATGAATACTGCCTTGCGAAGTTGGACGCAACCCAGACACCCCCATCGTCATCCCTGGAAAATTATCCAATTTACGAATGGCAGCATTGGCATAGGTCGCGTGCACGAAAAAATACTGCACATCAGGTGTTGGCAACGCAGCACGTGTTTTCACAAAACCATGGGCTAAGCCCGTACCTAGCGACAAAATCCCTTTGCGCGTCGCAAAATATTGCAACGCCGCGAGACCAAAACGCCAGCCTTGCGCCAGTTCGTTGAGCGTCTGCGTATTTTTGACACGCCAATTCATACGAGTCGCGTAATGATCGATATAGTTTTCACCTACGCGCTTGGCCGCATGCACGACAGGGATATCAAAGCGCTGCAAAACCGCTGGGTCACCAATCCCTGACAACTCTAAGATCTGAGGCGTTTGGACCGCGCCGGCCGACATAATGACTTCGCGCGCGGCGCGCACCGTAAAGACTTCGCCTTTTTGTTGATAGGTGACGCCAGTGCACACCCCCGCTTCAACGTTTACGCGCGTCACGTGCGCGCGCGTATGAACCGTTAGATTTGTTCGATGTCGAACAGGCTTCAAATAGCCGTCATATGCGCTCCAGCGTCGGCCATTTTTTTGCTCGACTTGGTAGTACCCAAAGCCCTCTTGCCCTTTACCGTTGTAGTCTTCATTCAGAGGTTGGCCATCTTGCACTGCAGCCTGCAGCAACGCATCCACCAACTGATAGCGCTCGGTCACTTGATGAATATGCATCGGGCCGCTTTTGCCTCGCAGTGCATCGCCCTTCTGGTACGTTTCAAGCTTAGAGAAATAGGGCATCAACTCTTTAGACGACCAACCGGTGGCCCCCAATGCCGCCCAATGGTCGTAATCTTCGCGCTGGCCATGCACGTAGATCATGCCATTGATTAAGCTCGACCCGCCCAACCCCTTACCGCGAGGGATGGCAATCGTACGATTATAGGTATTTTGTTCAGGCTGAGTCTCAAAACGCCAGTTATAGGCGGGATCATTCAGCAACTTAGTGAAGCCGGCCGGGATATTGATCCACATACTTTTGGGCTCGCCACCCGCCTCAAGCATGAGTACAGTATGACGACCGTCTGCGGTCAAACGATTGGCCAACACGCAGGCAGCGGTGCCACCACCAACAATGACATAATCGTAAATTTGCATTATTTTGCCCCCATAAAATCGGCCATCAATTCGATCTGAGATGCCAGCATGGGCGCGCCATACTGGATACGACAGCCTTTCGCCTGTGCCGCGGCAAGCAGGGGCGTCAATGCAGGGGCCATGATGATCTCGGCCACCGTTTGCTCTGCGTTCAGTAAATTTGCATCAAGTGGCAAAGGATCTGCGCTCGCCATCCCTAACGAGGTTGCATTGACCACCAAATCGTACCCTTGCGGATCGCGTGTTCCTAACACCAGTTCAACTTGAGGATAGACAGGGGCCAACCGCGCAAACATCGCGCGCACTTTATCGGCTGAGCGGTTATAGACCGCCAATTGTGTGGCGCCCGCCTCAGCCAAGGCGAAGGCGATGGCGTTCGCGGCCCCACCGGCCCCCGCTAACAAGATTTTTTTACCCGTGGGTTCAATGCCATGCAACCTCAAGCCCGCCACAAAACCACGGCCATCCAGAATGTCGCCAAATAAACGTCCGTCAGGATCACGCCGCACAATATTGACTGCACCCACCGTACGCGCGGCAGCAGTGATCTCGTCGAGCAGCACACCAATCGTCGTTTTATGCGGTACGGTGACCACCATACCGCCAAAATTATGGATACCGCGCAGGGCTTGGGTGAAAGCCGCCAAATCTTTGGGCGCAACATGCATCGGCATCAGCACGCCATCAATGCCACGCTGCTCAAACACCTTGCGCATCATTTCCGGGGCTTTTACCTGCCCGATCGGATCGGCCACAATGCCGTAAAGTTTGGTCTTGCCACTGACGTCTATCATGCAATTCTCATTTATTTTTTTTGGCCAATCAAAGGCGCCCTCGCCGACCGTGTCCTGCTCTATCATACAGTTTACCGTTACCTATTTTCGCAGCCAAATCGCTTGCGCCAGACGCGCAGCTTTGTTGTCTTGCACAGAGAGGTGGCGCTTCACAGGGATCAAGAAATGGGCCGTCTTGCTACGCTCTCGAGCAAAGTTTACCTACTGCTCGGCCTGCTCTTCACTGGGATGGCGCACTCTAACCCCATCCACCACCATTACTTCACATCCTCAGACGGCGTACGCCTGCATTATCTTGAATCGGGTAAAGCAGAACAAACCTTAGTCTTTATTCCTGGCTGGGTGATGCCCGCCGCCGTGTTCGAACAACAGTTACTCGCGCTTTCAAATCAATTTAGGGTCTTGGCCTTTGATCCTCGCTCGCAAGGGCTCTCTGCGCTTACGAACCTGTCGCACGCACCCCAAAGACGCATGCGTGACCTGGACGAGTTTTTAAAAGCCGCTCAAGTCAAAAACTTTATTCTTGCTGGTTGGTCGCTTGGCGTTCTTGAATCGCTCGACTACCTTGCCAACTACAAGCCGAAAGGTTTACGAGGTCTGATTTTGATCGATAACTCGGTGGGTGAAGGCCGCCCGCCTAAGGCTCGCTCATCAAATTTTCAGCAGACCATGAACGATCCAAAAAAACGCGAAGCCTACCTTCGCGCCTTTTGCAAAGACATTTATCGCGAACCCCCACCACCCTTAGTCGCACAAGCGGTACTTGATTCGGCCATGCGCGTACCGCCCAAGATCGCGATCCAACTCATGCAACAACCTTACCCGCGTGACTATTGGCGCGCAACGCTTGAAAAACAAAACGTACCAGTGCTTTACATTGCACGACCGTGGCTGAAAGAACAAGGCTCGGCCTTACTCGCCAAGCGCCCAACTGACCTCATCACGGTCAACATTATGGAAAAACCCGGACACGCTTTATTTGTGGATGATCCCAAAGGCTTTAATGACGCCGCACGCAGTTTTAGCTTGGCCGCCTTTGCGCGCAAGGTTCAGCCCTAATGCACAACGCTAGCCACCCGCAGAACTTGCACGACTAGTGCCCACTTGTTGCCTAAATACTCACTGCCTAAATACTCGCGCTGTGCCAAAGCACTAGACGTTGTGCTCAATCTGCACGCCGCACAATTTGCACGCTACGACGCTCAGTCGTTTTGTTGTAACTAAACGCAAACGGTAAGGGCTTTACGTTTTTAGAGTCTCTATAGGCTTGCGCTAAGGACTCTTGCTTTTTACGATTGAACAATTCGTGTGGATACAAAAAACCACCATACAGCGTTACCGGACCAATCTGCGGCAAGTAGGTGTAGTTCAAACCAGTTTCGTCTTGCACAACCATTTTTGCATTTGCCACCAAGATATCGCGCAACACCGAGAAATACGTTTCTTGCAGAAGGTGCGACGCCGCTTTGATCAACACGGGATTACGCGACTCGCGCTCAAGCCAGGCTCGCATCGGCTCGGTTTGGCTAAGATGCGAGTCAGATAAATCAAGGCTGACATAATCAAGCATCACAGGCTTACCACCTTTACTCATCAACAGCCTCACAGACTTCCAGTCACCCGTGGTTTGAATAAACTGGCCGCTTTTAGGGTCAAGCGCGATGGGATAAACATCTGTGACGTCATAGCCCATGTACAACGCAAACGTAATCAAAATCGTTGTTACACCAATTTGCGCGTGCTTATCGCGTAAATCTTCGTTTAAATCATCGGTACGAAAAAATGCCAGACGACTAAATTTCATCCATTCGCGCAAAAATTTAGCCTGAAAATTTTGCGCACGCGTAGTCGACATGTTGCTTAACACCGCTGGTTCACCTGCAGCCTGCATCGCCACCAACACAAAACGACTAGCTTGCGGAAATAAATGCGCTGCGGTCACAAAGTCGGGGCCCGAGAAGGGGTAAAACAGGGTTGTACCCGCCGGTTGGTTGATCTCAGTGAGTGCCCACTCGGACATCGCCCGACCCATATTTTGCTGATAGAACTGCCACGCCCCATCGGCCTGAACCAGATTCGCCCCTTGTAAAAAAGGAAATGGCGGATTGGCTTGCGCCCCCGCAGGCAAGTATTTGCCTTGTGGCTCGCTTGCATACGCAGGCATCGCGGCAGCTAGACACACGCAACCAAACAGCACGCCAGTCGCAACGCGTTTAAGAATCATAAGAAACAAAGACATCATCGAACACCTCAAAGTCAAAAATATCGTACGAATCAAACAGATTTCTTAGGGGGATTGGCTAGCACGATCCCCAACACAATCAACACCAATCCCACAACATGATAAAGCTCAGGAAACTCGCCTAGCAACATGACCGACATCAAGGCCGCAAACACCGGGGTAAGGTTCAAAAAAAACATCGGTAACTGCGAACCCGTTCGCAACACAGCCTGCTGATAGCAAAGGTAGGCCAGCAGAGCGGGGCCTAACGCAACATACACCACCATGCCATAAATCTTGGGCGACCATTCAATCGCGGCGTAATTGCCCCACAGCAACTCTGCCAACACCATCGGTACGGCAAACAGTAGGCCCCAAGCCATTTGCATCACTAAAACGCTATACCCAGACATCTCGGCAGGTCGACTACGCAATAGCCACGTATAAAGTGCCCACAGAGCGATGGCAAGCAGCATAAACAAATCACCGGGCACAAAAGAAATACGTGTCGCGTTCAGCACATCGCCGCGGACCAACACCCAGGCGACGCCAAGCATCGACACAATCGCCCCGATGGTAGCTGCGCGAGTAATCGGCGCCTGAAACAAGGAATAGCCCATCAACAACGTAAAGATCGGGCCGGCGGCGGTGATCAACGCAATATTGATCGGGCTTGACGTCGTGAGTGCTAAATACTGCAAAGCGTTGTACATGGTAGTACTCAAAAACCCGGTCGCCGCCAAGACCACCCAAGATTTTCGAGCAAGGGGCCAGTCTTGCTTTAAGCGTTGCCACACAAAAGGCAACAAGACCAAAATCGCAACGACCCAACGCAAAAAATTTAAGGTGATCGGGGGGATCGCCCCTGCGGCCATCCGACCCACAATGGCGTTACTCGCCCACATCAGGGGCGGTACAACCAAAAACAACAAGGTAGTGGGACGCATCGGGGCCGAGGAAGTGGGTGGGTCAAGCCGCCAAACTGCATGCGACGCGATAAAAACAGATGAAATTTCAACCGAATTTAGTTTAACGGAATACGCGGAAGATCTTCTGCATCATCAGCCATTTGCCAGGCCGTACGGTAGCCGCCAATGTGCTTCACGTAAGCGAGCAAGTCGGCGAAAAACGGATTTGAGGCGAGCGTCGACGAGTCGCCAACCAGTAGTAACTTACGTCGGGCACGGGTCATACCAACGTTCATGCGACGGATGTCCGCAAGGAAGCCAATTTCGCCTTGGTAATTACTGCGCGTCAGTGAAATCGCAATGATGTCGCGCTCTTGCCCCTGAAACGAATCGACCGTGCCCACGCTAAGCGCGCGGTGCTGCAGCAAGCTGTTCAGAGCATCGATTTGCTCGATGGCGTCTTTTAAATAGTTGATTTGAGCCCGGTAAGGGGCAATCACGCCAATGGTGAGCGGATCTTGCGCGTGCTTGGCCTGATCGTAAGGCGCCAAGAGCTGGGTGAGGCGCTTAAGCAGTAAATCCGCTTCTTCAGGGTTAGCGGTAGAGCGGCTTTCGGCAAGGGTGAACTCAAGGAAGCCGTAACCGGCCGTGTCGAGGAACTCTACGGGCAGCTCATGCACAAAAATCGGGTCGTAAGCACCCAAGTCGGCGTGACGCACCGTTTGATGCGGCTTTAATTGACCTCTGTAAAACTGCTCAGAGCTAAAGCCCATGATTCGCTCGTGCATGCGGTACTGCACGGTCAGCATGCGGGCTGTGGCTGGCTGCCGCTTAATGCACTTTTCAAACAAAGTTTCACGTAGGCCCTCACGGGCCGCCTTTTCGCTTTTGACAGTGGGTGGCAGCTGATGGTGATCGCCAGCCAAAATCACGCGTGTGCCCTTGCCAATCGGAATCCAGCAGCCAGGCTCCAGGGCCTGGGCGGCTTCGTCGATAAAGACGGTCTCAAAAATCAGGTGCCGAATATTACGATGGCTCGCACCGACGAGTGTGCAGGTGATGACCTGCACCGACTCGAGCACGTCCTCGGTTATCAAGCGCTCTAAATTGTCGGCTGCCTGAAACAGCGTGCGCGCTTCTTCCTTCAGCAACCGGCGCTGCTGCCGCTCTTCGAAGCCAAAATCGCGGGTGTATTCGTTGGCAGTTTGGCGGTATTGCTCGGCGGTTTGGCGCATCGCGCGCATTTCACCGTAACTCGAATGCGCCATCACGCGAGCATCTAAGGTGTGCTCAAGCAGTAGGTCTGAGACACGGCTAGGGTTGCCCATCCGGATCACATTCACACCGCGCTCGGCCAGCTTTTCGGTGAGCAGATCCACCGCCGTATTCGAGGGTGCACACACCAACACGCGCCGTTCGCGCCGCGTGGTTTCTAGGATGGCCTGCACCAAGGTAGTCGTTTTGCCAGTACCGGGCGGGCCATGGATGATCGCTACGTCGTGAGCCGCTAGCACGAGGCGTACGGCCGCTAGCTGCGAATCGTTGAGGGGGCTGGGGTAAAACAGATCGTCGGCTTTGTGCGCGCTGAACCTCGCCTGCCTGGCGCCCAGCAGCACGTCGCGCAACTCGGCTAACCGGTTTCCGTAGGCGTAAATCACGTCATCTAGGGCGAGGTCCATCTCGCGGTAACTCACCTCGTCGAAAGTCAGGTCAACGCCCAGTTTGCTTGCGTCAAATACCCAGTCGGGAAGCTCTTCTTTGCTTGTTGCCAGCAGTAGCTTATTGCGCCGCACGCTGGTAATGACGCCATTGAGCACGGGCCGGTCGGTCGCCAAGTGGGGCGGCGCATTGCTAAAAAGCGAAGCATTTTTGCCCACCTGAAACAAGTGCAAGCCCTGCTCACTAGCCGGACGTTCTAGCTCAAGCACCACTTTGCCGCCAAAACCGATTTCTTCGCTTGTGATCTTGACGGGATACCACGTCAAGCCGCGTCGGATACGCTCTTTTACACTGGCCTTGGCATTTTTAAGTTTGAATTGCGTTTGATCTTCTTTTTGCTCAAGTTGCAAGAGCGCACGCACACCGCGCAACTCTTCTTCAATCGCGCAAGGGTCGGTCGGATTAATGGTCATCATCTTAAATATTTTCAGCGCGTCAGTAGAAGGATAAATGAAAGTTAATCAGAACGCTTCGCCCTCGAATCAGGTAATCAACTGAAATCACCTGAAACAGGTGTCAGACACAGAGGCCTAGATTTTTATATCAATCCACCTAGAATATGAAGTGTGAGCAACGGAGGTACTAATCGTAGTATCCCGGCTCAATGGAGCGACCCAAATGAAAAGAATTCTGTTAACGCTGATGGCAACGATCGCTGGGTCTTTAAGTGCAAGCGTTGTTGTCGCAGGGCCTTCGATCGGCGTAGTCATTGGCATACCGCCAATTGTCATTGGCGCCCCAGTGTATCGCCCAGCCCCTGTGTATTACGCACCGGCGCCGGTGGCGTACCAAGTGCCACCGCCCTATTACGGGCCGGCGCCGGTGGCTTACCAAATACCACGACCCTATTACACCCCGGCACCGGTTTATTACGGCCCTGCGCCGGCTTACTACCCCCCTGCGCCGGTATACGGCACTCGACCCGTGGTGGTGCTACCAGCACCCGGATACTATGCTCCGGTCGTTGTGGCACCTGGCTATAACGGGCGA
>CAMCII010000042.1 GCA_945874505.1 Bordetella parapertussis
ACAAAACTTCTGGCGGTTGTGTTGAGTTCCCAAGAACGGGCTGCCCCAAGTAATTGGCATTGATTAACCCAGCGCCACTCTCCCAATCTTCTATTGCTTCTGACACATTTTTAAACTGCCACGCGAACGCTCTTTGCGGGTATCCATCCTCGCGATAGACTGCGTAGCCAAAACCACCGACACAGACCATCAAGGCAACAAGTAGAGCCGTTTTTAAATTCTCTTTGCGACCGAAGCGTATCGGTCTTTCGATAAAAAAATACGTCATAACGGCCAACACAAAAGTGACCGCAATGGCCACCAATCTGTGCGCGATAGAGGGACGAGTGCCCTCGACGATCGTGGTAATCACTAGTATGGGCCAGTGCCACAGATACAGTGGATAGCTGATCAGCCCAATCGACACGAACAAACGGCTGGAAAGTATTGTCCGATTAAACCAACCCCTCATCCCCACAATAATCAATAACGAGGCACCAATCGTTGGGATCAGTGTCCAAACACTCGGGGTAGCTTGTTGCCGATTGATAAAAATAACACTGATGATAAGCAAAGCAACGCCGAGTATTGAAAAAAAGTTTGGGCGCTTGCTTACACTCACAAAAACAAATTGCACCGCCCGCCCGTTTGCCTGGTGTTGGTTCACGCAACGATACTCGTACCACGCAATAATCGTTCCGAGCAGAAGCTCCCAAACGCGCGTTTGCGGTGCATAAAATCTTACGGTCGGGTCACTAGCAGAAAATAATGCGATCAAAAAACTGCAAACCGCAATCATCACAACGATTTCTAGTGCCTTGGTTTTTGTTTTATGCAAATACCAAAGCAATGGGGGCAGTACGATATAAAACTGCTCTTCAACCGCGAGTGACCACAAATGAAGAAGCGACTTTGTTTCGCTGGCCATATCAAAATAGCCTCGCTCACTCATGTAAACAATATTGGATAAAAATATAGAACCGGCACCAACATGTTTACCCAGCTGTTTAAACTCAACTGCGGTAAATAAAAACCAACCGGTGATTAAACAAAAAATTAGAACTGTTAGTAGCGCCGGAAAGATCCTTTTTATTCTATTGCGATAAAACCCTATCAAGCTATACGTTTGCTGACTTAACGATCTAAGTAAGATCGTCGAGATGAGATATCCGGAAATAACAAAAAAGACATCAACCCCAACAAAACCCCCTTTGAATACGCTTGGAAACGCATGAAAACCAATCACCATCATGACAGCAATGGCGCGTAAACCATCAATATCAGGGCGATAATTTGCGTTGTGCGCAAATGGCAGGTACCACGCAGGGTCTCTTTTTACACTTAGACTCATTCGTTTACTGATGTTTAATTATTTGAGTGAGCAGCGCTTCGGTCGCCGTTCGGTCGCCGTTCGGTTGAATCTAAGAGTCAAGCTGATCGCCCTACTGACACTGATAATCCGTCCGCTCGACACTATTTCTAAACGGATCCGTCAAGTCATCCGAATACTTACCCATCAGCAGCCGCTGCTTAGGTAAGAAGTGCGCTCGAAAATAACGACTGCTATTTGCAATCGTTTGCCCCCAAGCCGTAAGCTTGACGCAACCATCTTTAATCTCAACCGTACCAGACTGCTGTTGCTCTGTTAGGCGTACGTCTACCAAGCGATGCTCTTTGACATACTCTTTTGTAAACACATCGTCAAAGGCCTCAAGCTTGATCCCGCCCCCGCGCTGTTGCAGTTTTTCTAAAATATAAAAGGACAACGAACGGTCAATCACTGTTGGTACTGAAATCGCAAATGAATAGCCTAGCAACAGCCAAATACAACAGAGCTGCAAGGTTTCAAACCGGGTAAATACTTTAAACCAGCGGACAGTTGCGATAACGATCGCAGCTAAAATCGTAGCCAACACCGCATCAACGATCGCGCTGTAAAACACGACGCTGACGGGCATGTAGCGCACATGCAGCACATAAACGATTAAGAGCAAGACGACAAAGAGCGCCGTGGCAATGAGAGCTTTTAGATATTTCATACTTTAAAAACCATCCGCTTATTACCCCAGTAGCTGCACAAGACTTGCATACCTGTGGCCACCACAAAACCGGCAATATAGTTCAGGCGATAGTGATCTGCCCACACATACATCAACGCGCCATGCAGCAAGGCAATGGCGGCATACAAAAAAATAAACCGATAAATTTGCTTTAATAAAGGCTCGACTGAACCTTGAAATACAAAATACCGGCTACCTAAAAACGATGCGGTGATGCCAAAGACCGCAGCGACTAAATTAGCGATGCCGGCTGAGCCCCAACCTAACACTTGTAGATTGAACGTCAGCACCGCAAAGTGTACGGCCGTCGCAGCCAAACCATTGATGAGGTATCTGACTGACTGCTGTGCAAGCAAGGCTGCGACTTTACTGCGCGCCGAGCTAGTTGGCATGCTTCACAACATCGATGTAAGCGCGATAGTCGATTTGATTAGGCGCACCCGCACGCACCACACCTGTCAGCATCAAGGTCATCAGGGTCAGTGCGCCGGTTTGTAAAAACACCAGCAATAAAATCCCCAAGGCAACAGAGAACCAACCTGGCGTAGCAAAACCAGCAAGCTTCAGGGCAATCGCAACGGCACTGGCGCCTACGGTAAATAGGGCAACAAACGCACAAATAATGCCCACGCGCACCAACACATCTTCAGCAAATACCATCAAAGCTCTAAAGCCATGCAGCGCTAAACCCACGAAATTCATTTTACTTTTGCCGGCAAAGCGCGGGCCGCGATCAATGGGTTGGGTCTGCACCCTCAACTTTGACGTCAACACGCACGCCGCTACGTGCATCCAAAGTTCTTGCATGGCAGCCAAGCGCTTAAGCGCTGCCGGCTTTAAGGCCATGAAGTTACCGAAACTGATTTTGCGGCCGGTCAGAAACTGAAACAACGCTTTGTAGACCACATAAAAAGCTTTGAATCGCCAAGTTTCGACGCGGCTTTTACGCTGCGCCACCACCACGTCAACCTTGGGTGATTGCATCGGCTCAACCAGTTCGCGGATCGACTGGGGTGTGTCTTCACCGTCTGAATCCATGACGATGGTGCAGGGCATATCGGGCATGTGCTCGGCCACATAGTTGAGACCGATTGCAATGGCACGCTGATGGCCGACGTTGCGCTTAAGCGTAATCACTACGCCTTTGACACCTGCGCTTTGCAGGGCCTCGATCTGTACGGGTTGATTGATTGACCCGTCATCTACCGCAACAACATAGGCGCGTGTACCGTACTCGGCAAAAAGCTCTCTGAACAAGCGAGTTGAGGCTTCTTGATCTTCGTATACCGGCATGACCACGGCAAAGTCTACGTCAGTCGCATTCATGAGTGAGGTCACGTAGCAATTGCCTCTCTAAAATAAGCAATTGTCCGCTCAAGCCCTTGCTCGAGTGCCACGGTGGGCTCCCAGTCTAAATACTGTTTCGCTTTAGTGATGTCAGGGCGACGCTGTTTAGGATCATCTTGCGGCAACGGCATATGAATCAGTTTGCTTGTCGAGCCGGTGAGGCGCAATACTTTTTCAGCGAGCTCAATCATGGTGAACTCACCAGGGTTGCCCAAATTAATCGGGCCCACCACGCTATCGGGCGAATTCATCAAGCGAATAAAGCCCTCGACTAAATCATCGGCATAGCAAAAACTACGTGTCTGTGTGCCGTCGCCGTAAATGGTCAGGTCTTCACCTCGCAGAGCCTGAACAATAAAGTTGCTGACGACTCGGCCATCGTCTGCCGCCATACGGGGGCCATAGGTATTGAAGATGCGAACCACTTTAATCCGCAAGTTGTGGGCTCGTTGATAATCAAACCATAAGGTCTCGGCAGCGCGCTTGCCTTCGTCGTAACAGCTACGAATACCAATCGTGTTGACATTGCCCCAATATTCTTCAGGCTGGGGGTGCACCGACGGGTCGCCATACACTTCAGAGGTTGACGCCTGAAACACCTTGGCCCCTGTGTTGCGCGCGAGTTCAAGCATGTTTAACGCACCAAGCACCGAGGTCTTCATCGTATGGATGGGGTCATACTGATAATGCACAGGCGAGGCGGGGCAGGCAAGGTTATAAATCTCGTCTAAGCCGCTTACACCTAAGGTTTGCACGGTGATGGGATTCACCACGTCGTGCTGAATAAACTTAAAGGATGGGTTGGCCGCTAAGCCAGCAATATTTTTTTTGCTGCCGGTGAACAAGCTATCAAGCGCGATCACTTGATGGCCTTGTGCAATTAAGCGGTCACAGAGGTGCGAACCTAAAAAGCCAGCGCCGCCTGTAATAAGAATTTTTTTCATGCGCAATCACAACCCTAAAAGCGAAATTAAAGTCGGCCGATACCAGAGTATTGAAAACCCAAGGCTTTCAACGCGCTCGGATCAAGATGATTACGACCATCCAATACTACCGGTGCTTTGAGTTGCCGTTTCACCGCAGCAAAGTCGGCGTCGCGATATTCTTTCCATTCAGTCACAACGACCAGAATATCCGCCTCTTTGGTCGCATCCAAAGCTTGATCGGCCAGGGTTAAACGCCCACCGCGCAAAAGATCTGCAAAGATGTGTTCGGCAACCTCTTTGGCAACCGGGTCATGGGCAACGACTTGTGCGCCGGCCTGGCAAAGGGCTCTGATTAAATCGATAGAAGATGCCTCGCGCATATCGTCCGTCTCGGGCTTAAAGGCTAACCCCCAGACAGCAATTTTGCGACCAGTCAGGTCTTTGCCCATCCGCGCCACGATTTGTTCAAAAAGATATTGCTTTTGCTTTTTATTACGCGCCTCAACGCCATTAAGCACCAAAGGCTCAACGCCCACGCTTTGGGCGATACGCACCAACGCTTGTACGTCTTTTGGAAAACACGAACCACCGTAGCCGCAACCAGCGCGCAAAAATGCGGGCCCGATGCGACTATCCATACCGACGCCCTGGCGTACGTCTTCAACATCGATGCCATAGCGATCACAAATATTCGCGATCTCATTCATGAATGAAATTCGTGTCGCTAACATGGCATTTGAGGCGTACTTGATCAGTTCAGCTTCTTTGACGCCCACGGTGAGCAAGCGCATTTCATCGTCAACGTAAGGACGATACAACTTAATAAGATGAGCTTTGGTTTGCTCGCTTTCGGTACCGATCACAATACGATCAGGCTTGAAAAAGTCTTCGATCGCCGCGCCTTCTTTTAAAAACTCGGGGTTGCTGGCGACATCAAAATCAATAAAACATTTACGCTGAAACAACTGCCAGGCCACTTCGCCTTTCACTGAGTTGGCGGTGCCCACTGGCACTGTAGATTTGTTGATGACGATTGCGGGGCGCGACAGGTGCTGACCGATTTCACGCGCGGCGGCCAGTACATAACGCAAATCAGCTGAGCCGTCTTCACCCTGCGGGGTACCCACGGCGATAAAGACCAAGGTCGGTTCATCTTGCTCTGTTTCGATTTTTGAGAGACCCGTTTTGATGCCCAATTCAAAACTCAAGTACTTGTTAGCAACCGCAGAATCAACGATTTCTTTCAAGCCAGGCTCGTAAATCGGGATTTGGCCCGCGGCAAGTTTAGCGAGTTTTTTGGGGTCGGTATCAACACACACCACCCGATTATTTTGACTAGCCAAACAGGCTGCTGTGACCAAGCCCACATAACCGGCACCGACAACGAGAATATTCATAAGAGATATCGCTAGGTAAAAGCTGCTTTATTTAGATTTAGGTTCACTAGGCTTTGAGCAAGGCTCAAGAATGACAGTGTGTAGTGTATTGAGGATTTGTTGCCGTCTGTCAGCAACCAGCCCTCGAAGAGCAAAATAGCTGTCGACTCGCATTTCGGGCGGCAGACACGGATCGGGGTAAGTATAGCGTGGCGGGGTATTGCCCGAATAGCCGTTTAAGGTCGCCAGGTGGTGGTCTTGGGCATAAATCATCGCGTCAATTTCGGTCATAAAGAAGGGCTCAGCGCTTGGCTGAGTCACAAATAAGACCGAATTTTTGGGTAGAGTGCCGATCTTGGCTTGTAAGGCGTCGCGCCTGGCCCGCCAAGACTGCATCGGTGTATGGTGAGGGTTGTAACAAATTGACTCAAGCGTCAGAACACTGCTTAAGAGCAAAACACTCAAGGTTTTTAGCCATTTCGCGACCGATGACCGAATAATGCCGTCAAAACCGGCGGCAATCGCCACAGCCAGCGGAAACAACATGATCAAAGCAATCCGCGAAACAGCCCTAATTGAGCTCACCCCAGGCAATTCCGCCAAAAGCAGATACAACGACAGGTCGTGAACCATGACGGTCATCGCCACTAACAAGAGTAGGGCGAGCATCATCCGACGTACCAGAGCAGTCAGGCTTGGCTCTAGCGTTCGCCAAGACCAAAATAATCCCAACAGAGCAATCGCCGCCACCCCAAACCCAACAAACATTTGTTGTTCGTGCCGCATGGGTACGTCGGTCACCAGTCGGCCAAGCCAGGCGACTAAGGTCGAGTGATCAGCAAGCAGGTAGCTGCCTGGGCGGGGCAACATTGAAATCAGTTCACTCAGGGGCCGCACAAAGTTGTACTCAAGCGCGACATGCTGGTAACGCTTAAGGGTGAAACCCGCGAGCACCACCGCTGCCACCATCAAACCGCACCAGGCCAACCCACTGACAGAGCGTACCCAGCTCAACGCCGACGACCACCAGTCGCTTGAGGCGGTAACCCTTGCGTCGAAAGAGTTAGGCAATCTGGTGTGGCTGACAGCATCGGCTACCGTGGGCGGTGAGGGCTTGTTCACGGCGCCGCGCAAACTGAAGATCACTTGTGCCAGCAACAGCGCCAATAACAGGTACAGCAAGAACACGCCAACATAAATGGAACATAAAAACTGCACCGCACACCAAAAAACGGTTTGCACGGCGTAGGCGACGTTGCGCTGACTCATCGCGCGGTACCAAGCCGCTGCGGCCAAGGGCACGGCAAACCGGTACACCAATTGCGCGTGGTTCTCTTTATGTAAGGCCGGAAGGGCAAACGCAAACACAAAGGCACCAGCGGCGGCACCCACAGTCGAAAACCCTAGGCGCTTCAATACCGCCCAACACACCCAAAAATTTAAACTCGCACCAAACAAAAACCAGCCTAGGTAAGCCTCTTCGCGGGGCAAGCCAAAGACACGCAAAATAACGTATGACCAACCAGACCCAAAATGGTTATCACTGAACGCAAGGGTGTATTCAAACGGAAAGAAAAACCGCGGGCTCCAGAGCTTAGCGGCCGAGCCGGTCACCCATTGGTACAGGTGCTCAAGAATCACGCTATTAAATCGCGCGTCACCTAAATCGCCAGGGATCATAGTGAACCACCCTGAGGTGTTCATGAGGTACCCAAAAAATCCCACGGCGAAAAAAAGCCCAACCAAAGCCTGTTGAGTACGTGGGGATAAAGACTGGGTCATGAGCCGCGACACTCTTAAACGTTAAGGCAACAAAGCATTTAACAATTGCCCGGTACTCTGTTGCCAGGTCAGGCGCGGCATGCCAACTGAGCTCGGGTGCTTGCCTGCGCGGTATAACTCAAGCCAGGCCTCGATCGCCCAGCTTAAATCGCTTGGCTCAACACCAGAAAAATAATACGCATAGTCGCCCGCCACCTCTTTAAACACAGGCAAATCGCGCGCAATCACAGGCAAGCTGTGCTGGGCGGCCTCGATCAACGGCAGGCCAAAACCTTCGCCTTCTGAGGGCACCAACAAACAACTGCTAGCCGCGTAAATCTCTTGCAAGAACTCATCGCTGACCCCCTGCAACCAGAACAATCTTTTGCCTTGTTGCGGATGTTGCTGCAAGCATTTGACCAGCTCATCGACCAGCCAACCCTGTTTACCTACGATCACCAGATTGACCGCTTGCTCGGCTAACCAGAGTTGCTCAAAGGCCGCCAGCGCGAGGGCGTGCGCCTTGCGCGGCTCGAGCGTGCCGACCATTAAGAAATTGCTTTGCCCAGTCAGCGCTTGTAAGGTGCGACGTTCGGCGCCGGAAATACCCGACGAGGGCATCGAGCCCGCAAGGTCAGCACCAAGGTTAAAGTGCTTGATCGTAAAGCGTCTTGTGTGTTTAAGCCCCTGCTGCGCAAGCCAGGTACGCAATTCATCGGCCACAGACCGAGAGATACAAATCGCCCCATCGCCTTGCGCAACAAGCTTAAGCCATCTCACAAAGGGCTCTTGCGAACCCGCTACAAAGTGCTGCGGCATCGTGTCACAGAGTAGGTCATACACCACAAAATTTATCTGCACACCACGCGCACGCATACGCGCCAGCGCCTCGCGTTGTGCATACACAATATGTGGATGCAAATCTAAGCCTAAAAATACGTCGCCTGCGCGATACACGATTGGCTCATCCTGTTGGTCGGCACCATGGCTGCTACCCATAAACGCATGAGTAAATTGCATGGCGCGACGATAGCCTGTGGGTTCCATCGTCGCATAAACAGGCACCACCACGTAGCCAGGCGGGCATTGCTCAAGCATCACCCGCAACACAGAACGCACCACACGCTGAATACCGCTTTTAGCGTCGCGCTGCACCAGCTCTGAGATATCAACAAACAATTGCCGTGCGGTGGGCTTGGGATGGTTGTTGGTAAGCGCTTGCGCCAACAACATCTTATCTGCCAGCGAAAAAGCCGCGAGGTCGAGGTTGGCCAACGCCTGCAGCAAGGTCTGCTTCAAGGTGGGCGCCCCCACCTGCTCAGTCAAGGCGAGTGGCGACTGAGGGGCTGAGCCCGCGCGCCGGTCTTGGATCAACGCAAGCGCCTCGAGCGCTTTTTGAAACACCGCTTCAAGTTTAATTTCAGTTAAGCACTTCAGTGCAAACGGGCAATCTGACACGTTGGCAATATGGCAGGGTGAGCAGGCGACAGGGTGATGGATGACATACGAGTCCCGATACACCGGTGCCCATTCGGCGACGGTTTCGTGCCCGCCATAAATACCAAGAACCACCAAGCCTAAATAGCCACCCACATGCACACCAAACGAATTATTGGCGATGCACAATACATTCTTGGCCAGAGACTCGAGCAAGGCAGACATCTCTAACCCTGCGTGCAGATGCAGCTTAGGATGCGAGGGCAAGGCAAATGCTAACGCCTCAGTTTGATTGGCAAAGTAAACGTTGACGCCATCTACCTCTGGACGCTCGATGAGTCGCAGCACCAAGTCTGTAAAGTTTTGTTGGCCCCACTCTTTAACTGCATTACCCGCCTTCGGAAACACGGCAATCTGTGTGTCGGTCGGTTTGGGTGCATTGGTTAAGGCTGGCAACGCAAGATAATCGCTGTCGCCTTGAGGCAAGGCGTCGATTAGGCGTGTCATCTGACGCGCGCTCGACACTTGGTTCTGCTCAGTGGCCAGCCCTGCAAAATCTAGTTGAGCCGGCAGCGCCACATCCAGGCAGCTGTCAAAGTTGGGATTAAAGGTTTCGTAACCGACCTTGAACTTGGCACGCACCTGCTTCAAAATAAAGCGTGTGTCGCGTTGACGACGCAAGTCGAGCGCAAAGTCGTACTCACCAAGCCTGGCACACAACTCTTGCAGCGCGCGTTCAGACACTGCCGCAGACTCAGAAGATTTTTTCTTGAAATAATCAAAGCTATAAACATTGTTCAAGAGCTTTAAGCCCTGCGCCAACGGCACCGACCAACTACCCACCACCATATCAATGATGGCGTTTGGATAGCGTGCCCTTAAGCGTGAGATTGCCGGGATCGCCAGCACGAAATCACCCAGGTGATCAAGCTTCAGCAAAAGAATCTTCTTTGATGTCAGCTCAAATACAGTGGTTTTTTCAACGGTCAAACTCGACACGCTTGGTACGGGTGGGCGTGGCGTGAAGCGCTCAAAGGCCGTCAAGGCGCGTTGCGCACTGGCCGCCCAGGTGAAGGTCTTGGCATGCTGCAAACCATGAGCGATCAACCTGTTACGAAACGCCTCATCCGTTAAGGCCTGTTCAAGCTTACCCGTAATTGCTGGCACAGACGTTGGATCAAATAAGGCTTCGGGCAAACCAATCACTTCGGGCAGACTGGTGGCCTGAGCGCCAATCACCGCCGCACCACACGACATTGCCTCAAGAGGCGGGATGCCAAATCCCTCGTGCAACGATGGGAAAATAAACAACCGACACAAGTTATACAGCTTCAGCAAATCGTCATCTGACACATACCCTGGCAGCAGAAGTTCGTCGTCTGACAAACCGTAACGCGCCGCTGTAGCCTTGAAATCTTCGACATGCCCGATCGGCATTTTGCCGGCAAGCACAAGCTGATGCTCTACCCTGAGTGCCGCCGGCAGACTTGCATACGCCTCGATCAGTCGATGCAAATTTTTGCGCGCATCAGCACCGCCTGTGTAAAACACAAACGGTTTCTGGATATTTAGCTGCGCTAAAAGTGTTGTCTTTTTCTCGGCAGAAACCTCTATCACTTTAAACGCTTCGTCAAACGCACCCGACACATTAACCACGTCTTGCTGCTCGAACTTGAGCGCGGCAATCGCTTCTAGACGGGCACGCTCTGAAATCGCCAGCAGCAGTTTGCTTTGCTTAAACGAAGCAATTTTGCGAAAGTAGTAATCGCGCTGTGGCTTGTGGGCGGCAAAGTGCTCGTCGGGGCTGATCAGCGGAATCAAGTCATACAAGATGACGGCCGTTGGGATACTTGAATCAAAACGACCCACGCTCGTAATCGCGTCATCACCAAAGCCTTCAAACAGACTGGTGATTAAAAGTAGATCAGGATGCAGCGCCGAGATAAAAGCTTCGCGCAAGAGTTCAGAGGCTTCGCGACGCTTGTCGTTGCCCGCGTCAGCCTCTCGTACGGGCGCAACGCCATCCCAAATCAGGATATTGTTTTGCGGCAACACGCCTTCAAACGCACTACGGATCGGTTCAATGGTGTGGGGAAACATGCCATTGAGCACCAGCATGATGTCGTGATGAGCGCGCTGACGCGCAATGGCTAAGGCGAGCGATAAGCTATAGCGCCCAATCCCCCGAAAACGGCTTTCGGTTTGAGCGCCTTGCAGGTCGATCACAATGCGCATTACTGCTTCCCAGCCTTTTTAATCACACTTTCAAGCTCTTTAAACGCTTCTTGAACAACGGCAGGCTGTTGAGCAAGCGCCTCTTCGCGTGCAACCGCTGCCGCCTCGTCAACACTAATAGAGCGCCTAGCGTTATGTGCGACCGAAGCAATCTTAAGCAGCACCCGATTCAGCAATTTATAAAGCCCAACAGCCTTAAGCACAGCCAAGACGCGCCGATGCCACACGGGATGTTCGTCAACAAAGCGGTGAGCGGCACCCACCAGAATGCGAGCGGCTTTTTTGACCGCGCGTTTCAACAAGCCGATTGGTCGACGACCTTCAACCTTGATCTCAAAAAGGCGCTGCCGCTCTTCCAGGGCAACGAGCCGCTGATCCAGCCTTTGTATGTGAGAGTTGAACGCATTGGTGCGATCATCCGTTTGCTCTTCATACCGGCTAGAGACCATGCCAAGCGTCACGCCATACTGCAAGTCAAAGGCTTGGCTCACCTGCTGCAAAATTGCTGGGTCAGCAGCCTTTTGCGCCAGCACTGCGTAATCGGGGCTCACGCTAGCCAAGACATCATGAATCGTCAATCTGCGCGCATCAGCCAGATTAATTGGCTCTTGTAGTCTGAGCGTTTTGACGCGATAAAACCCGTAGTACTCTGGCAAAAACTCGATGAGTAGGGGGGGTAAGGGCTTTTCGTGGGTAGGATCCAGATAAAAATTGGTTGTCCCCACCACAACGTTCTCGGGATTTGGGGTCTCTAAAACCAGTAACCCAGCAGGCCTGAGCACCCTGAGCGCTTCTCGAACAACTTCCTGCAACACTTCAAAGGGTATATGTTCAGCGAACTGAAACCCTGAGACAATCGCCTGACTGGCGTCGGGTAGGCTTTTGAGTGCTGTTAAGGCGTCTTGCGTTTGAACGTTTAAGCCGCGCGTTCGACACTCAGCCAACATCCCATCATCAAGATCCACACCACGGGCATCAAACCCAGCCTCAACCAAGAGTTCTAACCACTCGCCGCGACCACAACCTAAATCAAGCGTCTGCACGCCAGCGTAGATCTCGGCCAACGGCCTGATGAACGGCAGATAGGCGCGTTGGCGCTCTTTAATTGACTGACGACTGCCTCGGTGCTTGTCTTCAAACGCTCGGTAAAATCCGTCTGTCATCTCAGACACTCCATTTTTGGCGGCAGCCAACTCACCCCCACAAAGCTTTGTTTGTCGGCATTGATGACGCTAAACACCACCGCCAGATCGCGCCACTCGTAATTTTGACTAACGTGAGTATCTGCTGTGTGCAAGGCCACCGATATTGAATAACTACCTACACCAAGGTTCGCCGGAAACGTAAACCGATAAGTCAAGCGCGAGCCAGCTGGCACTTGCTCAAGCTTGTCGTTCAGATGATGGGTGTTGGTGCCATACACTGGCTGCCCGAGACGATCTTTGATCACATACCCCAACACCAATTCAGGTAACACTTGATGCGCTTGAATCGCCACTTGCAACACGATTGTTTGCCCCACGTTGACGATCTCGAGGCGTTCGCCCTGCTCATTCAACAGCGCGATCTCTTCAATGGTGGCCTCGCCACTACCTGAGATCGTTTGCACCTTGCCCTGTTCGTTGAGTTGGCGTCTGACGGTTAGATTGCCGCGCTCAGCCAACAGTGCGTTGTAGTAATCCATGATTTCGTCTGGAGCACCTTGCATCACAAGGCGACCCTCGTTTAACAAGACCGCACGGCTGCATAACCCTTGTATCGAGCCTTTGTCGTGCGACACAATCAGTAGCGTTGTGCCCTGCTTGCCCAACTGCCGAATTCGCTCAAAACTCTTGTGCTGAAAATACGCATCGCCAACTGAAAGCGCCTCGTCTACGATCAGGATGTCAGGCTTTTTTGCTGTGGCAACACTAAACGCCAAGCGCATTTGCATGCCACTTGAATACACCCTGACCGGCTGATCAATATAGTCACCAATTTCAGCAAAGGCCTCGATCTCAGGCATCAGGCTGTCGATTTCGTGTTTACTAAGCCCAAGCAACTGGCCCGCCATGATCGCGTTTTGTCGGCCAGTAAAGTCTGGGTGAAACCCCATCCCCAGTTCTAGTAGCGCGGCCACATTACCAACTAAATGAACGCTGCCGGTCGTCGGTTGTGTTGTGCCTGTGATCATTTTAAGCAGGGTACTTTTACCCGCACCGTTAATGCCCACAATCCCAACAGCCTCCCCAGGTTGCACTGAGAAGTTCACATCTTGCAATACCCATTTGAGTGTGTGATGTGGTTTGCTAAGCTTACCGAGCCAGCTAGGTAATACCCAGTCGGCCAGCCGCGACCAACGGCCAGCGTATTGCTTATACGCCTTACCCACCGCGGTGACAGTAATCGCGCCCATTACAGTTCGTCTACCAATTCGCCGGCGCGCTGTCGAAACAGCCTTAGGCCAAGCGCACAAAGCACAATCGCCGCCGCAGCGACAGGCCACAACCCTCGCCATTGTGGCCACTGGCCATTAACCAACACTTGTTGGTACGCGGTCACAAGCAGGGTCATGGGGTTGTACTGAATAATCTCTTGCAACTCAGGGGGCAATATTGAAAGTGGATAAACCACCGGAGTTAACCAAAACCAAAATTGCAGGGCTACCGTAAAAAATTGCCCGACGTCTCTAAAAAAGACATTCAAAACGCCCAGCGTGACCCCGAGTCCGACAGCAAAAGCGGTTTGCAACAGCAGCAGCGGGATTAATGAGAGATACACCGCGCCCGGAAATTGCCCAATCGCGACTAAAAATATCGTGAACAAGCCAAAAATGATGACAAAATTGACGTAGGCATTGGCGACTACGATGACTGGCAAACACAAGCGCGGAAAATTAATTTTCTTTAGTACGTTGGCGTTTTCAATAAACACATTTTGTAGTTTAGAGACCGTGTCTAAGAACAAACCCCAGGTCAAGATGCCCGCGCACAAATACACGCTATAAGCAAATTGACTGGTCGCACCAGGCAGTTTGGCTTGCATCACTTGGGCAAAAATCACGGTGTACACAAACACCATCGAGAGCGGCTTGATGAGTGTCCAGACCGCGCCGAGCGCCGTATTGGTATATTGGCTTTGAAAGTCGCGTTTGATGCTTTCAAGAATAAAGCCGCGGTACCCCCACAGCGCCGCAAACATTCGCATTAGCTAGTACGCCCCATGGGTGGCTTCACGCGCGGCCATAGTGGTCTTCAAAACGCACAATGTCGTCTTCACCAAGATAATTGCCGCTTTGCACTTCGATCAAAACTAAATCGATTTTACCGGGGTTTTCAAGGCGATGCTTGTGGCCTGCGGGGATGAAGGTGGATTCGTTGGTGGCGATCAAAAGGTTTTGTTCACCATTGACAACCTTGGCCATGCCATCAACCACAATCCAATGTTCGCTGCGATGATGATGCATTTGCAGCGACAGCGACGCACCGGGCTTAACGACGATGCGCTTCATTTTAAAACCCGCGCCTTCTTCAAGCACGGTATAGGTGCCCCAAGGGCGATGCACAGTGCGGTGTAATTTATACGCCTCGTGCCCAATCTTTTTCAATTGACCCGCGATTTGTTTAACGTCTTGCGAATGTTCTTTATTCGCGACCAACAAGGCGTCAGGCGTATCGATAATGATCAGGTTATCAACACCGACTGCGGCAATTAAGCGACCTGAGGCTTGAATAAAAGTGTTGCTGACATCATGCAAATACGTTTCGCCTTCAAGGCTATTGCCGTTTGCATCTTTAGGGACCAAATCACCCAAGGCGTTCCACGAACCGATATCGCTCCAGCCGATGTTGCAGGCAACGATTGCAGCGTGGGTGGTTTTCTCCATCAAGGCGTAGTCGATCGAAATG
>CAMCII010000043.1 GCA_945874505.1 Bordetella parapertussis
GCGTCCAGTCAACCATCGAACCAGCGTAGAGTTTCACGTTCGGCTGCCCCACAAGCTCTGACAAGACAAACCAATTCGTTGCGGCCCAGTGGCCCGTGTTGCAAAAAGAGATGACCTCTTGATCGCTTTTAACGGGTGCAGCAAGGGCAAGTTTTTTTGCCTCGCTAGCGGGTACAACCTGGCTGCTATTTGGCGCAAACCACGTTGAGTGTTCGACGCTGACCGCACCCTTCAAAGTGCCCGGCACCTTGGCGGCTGTGTGTCGCGTTGAGCCATCAAAAAAAGCGGTGGGGCGAGCGTCAATGAGTTGTGCTTTACCCGATTGAACGCCGCTCACCACATCGGCCCGCGTCGCGATCATGCTTTGATTGATTGTGGGTACATACGTGCTGGCTACGGCTGTCGCGGGTTGCGTGTTTAGGTCAAATCCCGCAGCCTGCCAAGCTTTTAAGCCACCATTCAACACAGACAGATTTTTTAAGCCCAGCACTTTGAGTGTCCAGTACACTCGCGCGGCTGCACCGAAGTCTGTTGCATCCTTACCCGAAGACGTCACAATGACCTTTGTGTCGGGGGTCAGCCCCAACCGTTGTACGAGTTTGGTCAAGTTTTCAATTGAAGGCAATTCGCCAGGATTGCCCTCGGGGCCACGCCAAGTGCCGTAAGGCGCATTCAGAGCCCCCGTAATGTGACCTGCCGCGTAAGACTTTGGGTCGCGGATGTCTATCACAACAATGCTCGGCGCGGACAGCGCGGCTCGTGTTGCCTGAGCACTTAACAAGGGTTCGGCTGCGACTGCACTGGCGTACAGAAAGATACCTAAAAAACAGGAAGCGATTTGTTTGATCATGATTCAGATAACCTTAATCGTTCGATGTGTGAACGCATTGTGCATGGTAGGCAACCAAAGCGGAAGTACAAATTTCATCTCTTATTATAACTAAAAGAAATATAGAAATCGGATGGTGATTGCCATTTGAAGGGAATGCAAGCTCTTGGCGTTGCGACAGACTGCAGTTGGTTGCCTTCTAAGCCTTTTCGGCCTATTTTTGTTCGCCAGGTGTGTAGGGTGTATCTCTTCCGGGTACAACTCCTGGCGGCAAACTTTCGATATGCTGACAAATTGCGCCAGGCGTGGTCAGCCAAAGCTGATTGCGATGCTTCATGATGTGTTCGATCACGCGTCTGAACTGCCGAAGCCGATAGGGCTGCCCTAGAATAAAATTATGCAAAACAATCGGCATGACCAATGGTCTGCGAGTTGATTCTTCGAGCATCTCATCAAACTGGTCAATGAGATTTTGGCAATAGAGCTGTGAGGGCGTACGACGAGTGACTGCCTCGATTATGTCGTTCAGGTCGTGCTGATACGGGACCGACAAGATCGGGCCATGCGTGGTTCTGAACCACACCGGTTGATCGTCCAAAGACCAATCCATCATGTAGCGATAGCCCGCTTCTTTAAGCAAATCGAGCGAGTGATGTGTTTGTGAGATGTAAGGGGCGAGCCACCCCATGGGTGGCTTACCTTCGTGCCGGCGAATCGCCTCGGTGGCTTCGGTAATACAGGCTTTTTCTTGCTCATAACTCATGTCGACCTGGCGTTCGGAATTGGTTCTGCCATGCCCGACGATTTCGTCCCCTCTGCTGCTAAAGGCTTTAATCATCTCGGGGCAATAGTCATAGAGCTCGGTGTTGATTAATAAAGCGTACGGAAACTGATAGGCTTCGGCCAACTCAAGTAGTCGCCAAGCGCCAACTCGATTGCCATAATCTCTCCAGGCAAAACTGCGCGTGTTTGGCTGCGGGCCTGGTCCGCCGTAGTCGTTGCTAATCCCCTCGCCAAAAGAAAAATGCTCAACATTTAAGCTGAAGTGCACCGCCAAACGCTTGCCGTCGGGCCAACTGTAGTCAGGCCGAGCATTGATAGGGCTATAGTCATAACGATGGTGAGTTTTAAGCATGATGAATCTCAAGGAGATGAGCTAAGTCAAAAAAGCTAAGGCTCAGTGTAAAGTAAGTTGGCTGAGTCAATCTACACAGGCGAACGTGCTTGGCTATCCCCGCGTTGTGATCCCATGCTTGCCAAGTCATCGGAGCCGTCATGTCGGTAGACCCAATTAAAACTTATAGCCTAAGCCGAGGAGCGCATTTTGAGCGCTAGACGAGACCTTGCCAGAGAGATTGCGCGACCCTTTTTGCGCAACGAGCGTGAGATCGGCGTACTGATAATAGGTGAGTTCTGCGAAAACATAGACGTTGTCTGTGAGCAAAAGTTTTGCGCCGATACCAACTAAGGGGCCGTTGAAGTAGGCGGTTTGCCCGTCAATCATGAAGCCCGAAACTGGCGAATCGACGGCTGAAGCCATATAAGCCCAGCCCAGTTTTCCGTATGCTTGTAGGCTTTGTGTCAAAGCCACGCTTGGTAGGCTTGATAAGGCAACGCGGCCACTTTGTGGGTTGTATTCAAAACGTGCGCCCAAGCCGATGGTTTCGGTCAGAGCGACCGAGTAACCAATATTCACAGCAAACGGCACCCCGGTTAATCGCTGGTCTTGATCGGCACGACCGCTATGACGATTGTTAATTTTTACGTCTTGTACCTTGATAGCCATTTCTTGATAGCCAGTCGCAGCTTCTAAGCTGAGGCCGGTAAAGCGACTAGACTGTGCGGACGCAACTGTACTAATCACTAACAAACTAGTGATTAGGCTGACTTTTCTGATCCTCTGTACGCCGCTCTGTTTTTTCAAAAGATACTTTTCTTTTTTTGCAATACACGAGTCACTACGTTTTAACCATTAGGTTGTCGGTATTTTTCTGAAAAAAGCAACACAGATAAGGACCTCTGTGTAAGCCAGAGATACTACAGGGCTTTTTGTTAAGATGGTATCTTTATGAGGTCTCGACTTTGATGGGCTAAGAATGAATGCGAAGGTGGTTCTGTTGAATCACGCCGCCCAGAGCTTAGAACGACCCAAAGACCGTCGTGTCAACGGTCGAATTTATTTAAGTCTTTGATTTTATTGTCTAAAATATCAAATTTTTATTGTCGACTGAGGTTTCAATTTTTCCTGAGGTTTTAAAAATGTCTGCACAAGCTGCTTCAATGCCCCCTTTTCATTTGGCTTTTCCGGTGCGTGATATCGAAGAGGCTCGTCGGTTTTATGTTGGAGTGTTGGGCTGTGGCGAAGGCCGCAGCGCCCCAGATTGGGTCGACTTTGATTTTTATGGTCATCAAGTGGTTGCGCACTTGGCGCCTGACGAGTGCGGGCACAAGCAAACCAGCGCGGTCGATGATCACCAAGTGCCGGTGCGCCATTTTGGGGCGGTGTTGTCGATCCCGCAATGGGAAGCGATGGCCACCAAGCTTAAAGCAGTCGGTACAAAATTTGTGATCGAGCCATACACCCGCTTCAAAGGCGAGGTGGGTGAACAATCGACCATGTTTTTCATGGATCCGTCGGGCAACGCTATTGAGTTTAAGGCTTTTGCGAACATGAGTTCGCTATTCGCTAAATAGTGCAATGATGTTAGATCGTGCGGCTCTACCGCACGACTCGATTCGGCCGAAGGTGTGGGGTAGCGTGCCCTTGGCCAGCCCCCTCGCATCTCTCTGTGCCAGCCAGCTTGGCTGGGTCAAGACGACTGATGAATCACCCACCACAGCGTCAGTGCTGATGGCCCAAACAGCAGAAGCATGAGGGTCCATACCGCTGTCTGACTCATACCGCTGGCTGGTGCTTCATGATGCGACGTTTCGTGTTGCATAGTTCCCTCTTGATAAGATTTTGTTGAGGCATTATTCAACAAGTGTTGTTAATAAACAAGTCGATCTTAGTTTTTTTGGCCCAAAATCTTTAACAGGCCTTCGCTCTCGACGGGTTCGGTGACTAAATCAGTGACGCAGCCTGTCATGGCTATTACAGAGGGCTCGTGACTTCAAAACTTGCAGCCCGCATTTCTTGCCGCTTGCACTAAAATTTTAATCTTTTCAAAGCTTGCGTTGTAGTCTGGTAAAAATTGGCGAGGCACGTCGCGTTGTGGATCGATCGTATAGAAAACTTCTAGACCTTTGCGCGCTGAACTACAGGCACCGTATAAATCATGGGCATTTGCGGCCCGCGTCGAGCGCGTAAAGTG
Organism: Bordetella parapertussis; assembly: GCA_945874505.1. Classification (GTDB taxonomy): domain Bacteria; phylum Pseudomonadota; class Gammaproteobacteria; order Burkholderiales; family Burkholderiaceae_B; genus Zwartia; species Zwartia parapertussis_J. The sequence goes on from CAMCII010000043.1 coordinate 4,144, forward strand.
CTCTGCCGCTGTGTTTAAAGTGCGCTCAAGTTGAGCCTCTGTCATCGGGGCCGCAGCGGCGACCCCCGCCCCTAACCATAGCAGGGTTGTGAACAGCGTCGTGTTCAATGCATACATGTTTGAGCCTCCTACTCGGCCTTGATTCCATTCTTTCTCATCAGCTCAGTCCACTTGATGATATCAGCCGCTATTTCTGTGGCAAAGGCTTGTGGGGTGCTACTAATGGCTTCCGAGCCCTGATCGGCAAATAGTTTTTGTGTAGCTGGGTCGCGGGCGATTAAGGCGACTTCGGCGGCGAGTTTGTCGACGATTGCTTGCGGCGTGCCAGCGGGCGCAAGCATGCCAAGTTTGAGCGTTACGTCGTACCCTGGGTAGCCTGACTCGGCAACCGTCGGTAGGTCAGGCAATAGCGCCGAGCGCTTATTGCTGGTGACCGCTAACGCGCGTAACTTGCCACCTTTTATATGAGGCAGTGCGGTTGAGGTAGTCTCGATCATCATTGAGGTTTGCCCTGCCACGGTATCTGCCAAGCCCGGCGCGTTACCTTTGTAATGAACTGCAGTGAATTGAGCGCCCGACGCCATTGTTAACAGTTCGACAGCTAAATTCGCCGAGCCTCCGCTGCCCCCCGTGGCGACGTTGATCTGTTTGGGCTTTGCCTTCGCAAGCGCAATGAGTTCTTGCAGGGTATTTGCAGGTAAAGAGGGATGCACCACGACGAATAATGATAGTTGTGTTAACAGACTGATCGGCGCAAAGTCTTTGTTGGTGTCGTAGGGCAGGGTGGCAAATAAGCCCGGATTCATGGTGTGCGCTGAAGTAATCGTGCCGGTGATTAACAGCGTATAGCCGTCTGGCGTACTTTTTGCGACAGACTGACTGCCGATGATCGTGCTGGCGCCTGGCCGGTTTTCAACAATCACTTGTTGCCCAAGTTGCTCAGATAATTTCTTTGAGTAGACCCGCGCGGTAATGTCGACGTTGCCGCCGGCGGTGTACGGCACAACCACTTTGATTGGTCGGTTTGGATAGTCAGTTTGTGCGTGAACGCCTGTTACTGCGCCAAGTACGCCGATCAAACCCGCAAGCGCGATTGAAGCGATGCGATTGGCGTGAATTTGTTGCGACATTCTTTGAATATTTTTTTTCAAGTCGTTCTCCTTAAAACTTCGCCGGTTCAGCCGATGGGTAAATAATTCATTTTCTCTTCAGGATACTTTTCTCGCGACAGCCGAGTCAACCTTAACGTCAGCACTCTCTGCTTCAGGCGGCACCAAGCTCGGCACGCACAAGCTGTGCGCCCTGACTCAGTGCGCAGAGTTTTCCGTAAGCGACTTCGCGAGGCAAATATTTCATGCCACAGTCTGGTGCAGGGATTAGTTGTTCAGCTTTGACATATTTCAAGCCTGCTCGAATGCGAACTGCTACTTGCTCGGCCGTTTCAATTTGATGATTGCCTAAGTCCAACACACCCAGCATAATTTTTTTTCCAGCCAAATCGGCCAACACCCCCAGATCAAGCTTGGGTTGAGCTGCCTCGATTGAAATCTGCGTGGCAATCGAATCGCCCAAGCCAGGCAAAAATGAATAGCCAGTTGGCTTTTGCCCTTTGACAACCGCCGCATAGCCAAAACAAAGATGCACAATCGTGGGTACGCTGACCCCCTGCAAGGCGCGGTTGATCACTTTGACCGCGTAGCGTTTAGCTGCCTCAGGGTCGTGGCGCAGCCAAGGTTCATCGAGCTGAATAAAATCTGCGCCCGCCGCCTGTAGCGCGAGTGCTTCGGCATTGACGGCCGCTGCAAAGTCCATCACCATGGCCTCTTCGTCATGGTAGAACTCATCTTTAGCTTGTTGTCCCATTGTAAAGGGACCCGGCAGCGTGACCTTGGTTAAGCGGCCAGTATGCTTTTTCAAAAACTTGAAGTCCTCGACCTCAACAGACTGCACACGGGCGATCTTGCCGACCACGCGAGGTATCAGCGTTTCAAGTCCGTTTTTCGAGCGAATCACGGCAGGGTTTTGGTCGTCGATACCATCCAAAGAATTAGCAAAGCGGTTTGAATAGCTTTCGCGCCTGATCTCGCCATCCGTAATGATGTCTACGCCGGCGCGCTCCATGTCTTGGATCGCAAGTCGTGTGGCATCGTCCTGCGCAGCTTGAAGCTGTTCGGGGGCAATACGCCAAAGCTCGCGCAAACGGGTGCGCGGCACACCTTGGGCGAGCAGCGCGTGATCCACCAGCCAAGCGGGTTGCGGGTAGCTGCCTACGACGGTGGTCGGCAAAAGTTTAGGAGTTGTTTTCGTGGTCATTCAAAAAATCTTTTAAAGCAAAAACCGTGAAGAGGATCACAACGGCTTGAACTAAAGAGAGGATTGCAACGATCTGAACTGAGAAGAGCGTCAGGCGCGACACACCAAAGGCGAACTAGCGCCCTCGGCGTTTGGCTTTGTCGACTAAGCGATTAGTTTGCTGTCGCGCCAGAGTCTTTCACGATCTTTGTCCACTTGGCAAGTTCTGTCACTGTAAACGCATTGAAGTCTTTTGTATTCATCGGGGTGATGATCAAGCCCATTTCAATAAAACGCTTTTGTGTTGCTGGGTCGTCCAAGATCGTCATCGTGGCTTTGTAAAGTTTGTCGATCACGGGTTGAGGCAAGCCAGCAGGGCCTGCCAAGCCCCACCAAGGGCGCAGGTCGTAACCCTTTACCGTATCGCTAATGGGCGGTACGTCAGGAGCGATCGGGCTGCGTGCGGTGGTCGCGACACCCAACGCTCTCAAGCGACCAGATTGCACATGGGGGTAAATCACTGGCACGTGATAAAACGCCATCGAGACTTCGCCCGCAAACAAGTCGCTAAAGCCTTGGGTGATGTTTTTATAAGGGATGTGCCGGATATCAATGCCGGCCAGCGTTTTGAGTAACTCACCCGCCATATGCGGCGAGGTACCCGAGCCGGCCGAAATATAGGTCAGTTTGCCTGGATTCGCTTTTGCATAGGCGATGAGTTCAGCCATGTTGTTGGCGGGGATCTTAGGGTTGATCGCCAGCATGTTTGGCGCCGCTACCATGAGGGCGATATGAGTGAAGTCTTTGATGGGGTCAAACGGGATTTTGGCATAAAGTGCCGGATTGGTGGCGTGTGTGGCGCTGGTTGAAAACGACAGTGTGTAACCATCGGGTGCGGCTTTGGCGGTTGCGTCAGCCGAGATGTTGCCCCCCGCACCAGCCTTGTTCTCGACCACCACGGTTTGACCAAGGATGTCGCCGAGCTTTTGGGCGTATAGTCTGGCAATGACGTCGGTTGTAGTGCCTGCCGAGTACGGGACAAAGAATTTAATGGACCGGTTGGGATAGTCTTGCGACTGCGCGTGAGCGCTGAGCGAGGGTAAAGCGCTGGTGAGAGCGACGGCCAGCATACCCACTAGTTGAGTCAGTCTTGAAGTTGAAAAGCGCAACATTGCGGTTCCTTTTGAGTGTCTGTTTGTATCAATTTTCTGCGAAGGAGTCTTTGCTTGATCGCCAGGCGCCCTGCGGCAGCGCCAAGGCCTTTCGTGGGCTAAGTGTAAAGCGCAAACCGCGTCAGCGGGCGGGTTTTATATAAAGGTGATCCTGTATTGACAGGTCGCAAATAGTCTAAGAGCTTTTTTCAGGGGTTGAGATCGTGCCCATTCCTACCCAAGCGCAGGGCAAGATCCTTTTCAGCATGGGCAAGGTTGCGAGAGGTACCTGTGGGCGACTGTTTGACAGTTCTTGAGGGTTCAAATCTGCTACGATCAATTTAAAACTGATGCCAAGATGATTCAGTTCGAGAAAAGTTAGCGCAGAGCCCTAGGTGTTTAGTGCGACGTGATTATTTTTTTGTAATTGACCTGCGTGAAGGTGACTAGGATGGCCGTGATTAATTTTGAAGCAATCGTTTTTGCATTTATATTAATTTTGGTGCTTGTCACCCTAAGATTGTCGATCAAAATTGTGCCACAGTCTGAAAACTGGTTGGTTGAGCGGTTGGGCAAATACAACCGTAAACTTGAAGCCGGTTTGCACTTGCTGATCCCTTTTTTAGAAACTGTGCGTTACAAGGTCTCGATCCAAGAAATCCAATTGCCGCCTGATCCAATCAACGCGATTACTCACGATAACGTCTCGATCTCGGTTCAGCTTGCGATTTTGTATCGAATCACTGATGCGTCTCGCACCATGTACCGCATTGAAAATCTCACCCTTGCGATTAAAACAATTGTGAATGGCACGATTCGTAGCGTCATCGGCAAAACAGACCTCGACGGCGTGCAGTCCAACCGTCGGCATCTGGCACAAGAAATCGAGGCCGAGTTGCAGACGGTATCAGACGAATGGGGCATCAAACTGACTCGGGTTGAAATCACTGAGGTCGATGTCGATAGCGCCACAAAAGAAGCGATGCAGGTACAGCTAAACGCTGAACGTAAGCGCCGTGGCCAAGTGACTGAGGCCGAAGGAATTAAACAGGCGACTCAGCTGCAAGCGGATGCGCGCCTGTATTCAGCCGAAAAAGAAGCGGCGGCCAAGCGTATTTTGGCGGATGCTGAAGCCTATGCCGTAACAGCGGTGTCAAAGGCAATCGCAGAGGGTGGGGCAAGCGCCGTTGAGTTCGAAATTAAAAAGATTCAGGCTGCTGCGATTCAAGAGCTATCGAAGGGAAACAACTCCAAAATCATCATGTTGCCTAGCGATGTCTTGTCGGCACTGTCCGGCACGCTTGGCAAAATTGCTAGTAAATTTTGAACAAGCGCCTGCGCCCGGTTTTGACTATGAAAATCCAACGATGACTTACTGTGCAGCTTTGAATATGGCAATCCAACGATGACCTACCGTGCAGCATTGAATGTAGAAATCCAACAACTTGCCGCGCGGCTTTGAATATGGAAATCTACCAAATCTCAATTGTTGTGGCGATCGCGCTTGCGATCACAGAGCTGCTCACGCTAACGTTTATTTTTTTAGGGATGTCAGGCGCAATGCTTTGCGTGGCGGTCATTCAGTATTTCACCGGTACCTTTAGCTGGCCCCGTGAGGTCATCGTTTTTGTGGTTGCCTCGGTTGCTGTGACAGTAATTTTTAGAAAAATATATCGAAACAAAACAGACCAAACGACACTTAAGGCTGATGACATTAATCAGTACTAATCGCCAAAAGCTCTCGCAATGAAAGATGTATAGACCTTGCGATACCGGTGTAGATTAGGTTTTGAGTCTCTTCATCAGAGCTTCAGTAAACGTTGTTGTGGTCGCCTTGCCGCCTAAGTCTGTTGTTTTCACGTTGTCTTGGTTCAGCGTTAGCTCAATCGCGTTGCGCAGACGCGTAGCAAGCTCGGGGTGCCCAACGTGGTCAAGCATGAGCCCAGAGGCCAACAAAAGTGAAATCGGATTGGCGATCCCTTTGCCAGCAATGTCCGGGGCTGTACCATGCACCGCTTCAAAAATTGCGACATCCTTGCCAATATTGGCACCTGGGGCCAAGCCTAAGCCGCCTACCAAGCCAGCGAGCTCGTCTGACAAGATGTCACCAAACAAATTCGAGCATAAGAGCATGTCGAACTGCCAGGGGTTCAGCACAAGTTGCATGGCACAGGCATCGACAATACGGTCATCCACCGCGACACGGCCTTCGTATTCACGCGCGACGTTGCGAGCCTCTTCTAAAAACAATCCCGTCAACACTTTCAGTACGTTGGCTTTATGCACGATGGTAATTTTTTTGCGACCGTGTTTAACCGCGTATTCAAAGGCATAGCGTGCGATGCGGTTGATGCCGACGCGTGTGTTGGCGCCTGAAGAGAGCGCAACGGCGCGTGGGTCATCTCCGACCGGCAGATAGTGCTCATGTGCCACATAAAACCCTTCAAGGTTTTCGCGAATCAACACGATATCGATTTTGTCAAAGCGCCCAGGCACAATGGTCAGTGCCGGACGCACATTGGCGTATAAGCCAAAGGTTTCACGCAACCGAACGTTGGCCGAGCGAAACCCCTCGCCAATTGGGGTCGAGAGTGGGCCTTTCAGTGCCAGGCCATTTTTACGAATGCTATCGAGCAGCGGCTTCGGCATCGGGTCGCCACAAGCGTTAAACGCAGCCATCCCGGCAAGTTGAGTCTCCCACTTAAAGGGTGCCCCCAAGGCCTCAAGCACGGTCACGGTTGCTTTGACGACCTCTGGGCCAATGCCATCGCCTGGGATGAGGGTGGTTGGGATTGGGTTGAGTGTGGTCATCACGGAGGCCTTGTTGCAAATGGCAAAAACTCAGTTTATGACAAAAGCCGTAAAGTGTTTAGCTGGGCGCGGCGCAGCGACAAACACATAGACGCTTCCTGCCGTTGGTTTGACTAGGCCATTTAACGCTCGTAAAAGCGTTGATTTACCGGCGCCAGACGTCCCCAACAAGACCACAAAAGATCCCTGAGTAATGTTCAAGCTAGTGCTTTTTAAAGCCTTTAGGTTGTTTGTATAGGTGACCTCTAGGCCAGCAGTGCAAATCACTGAGTCTGTCGCCACAGGGTGGCTGTTGAAAGGCGTGATGGCAGGATTCATATTTTTTTGGGGCTTGTCATTAAGGCTTGCCATTCATTGTGACGATGGGTCAACGCTGAACGTTGACTGATTTTGCCGACAGTTCAACTTCGGCCCTTCCTTGGTTGTGGCAATAGCTCAACATCGACCCATCATCTACCTAATCGTTGGTATGATGATGACTTGAAATGACATTTGTGTGACTCACTAGGCGTTGCGAAAAAGTGGCTGCCCGAGTCAATCAGTCAACATTGGCCTGTTGGCTATAAGAGACTTTTAAAAAAGAGACCCCTCATGAACTTGACCCCCGCTCAATTGGCGCAGTTTGATAAAGACGGTTATTTGTTTTTTCCAGGTTTATTCACCTCTGAAGAAACCAAAACCTTGAACGCCGCCGTGCCAGAGCTTTACAGCCGGCGCGAAGCTTTCAATGTGCGTGAAAAAGGTAGCGATGCGGTGCGCACCAACTTTGCAGCGCACATGTATAGCGAGCCCTTTGCAAAGCTTGGTCGTCACCCACGCATGATCAAGCCAGTTGAAGAACTGTTCGGTGAAAAGCTTTACATGCATCAGTTCAAGATCAACGGCAAGATGGCGTTTGAAGGCGACGTCTGGCAGTGGCATCAAGATTACGGCACTTGGTTGAATGACGACATGATGCCAACCGAGCGAGCCATGAACATTGCGATTTTCTTGGATGACGTGAACGCCTTCAACGGCCCGTTGATGTTCATCCCCGGCAGTCATAAAAAAGGCGTCATCGAGGCCAAGCACGATCTCACTACGACCAGTTATCCGCTGTGGACAGTCGACAACGCACTGATCACACAACTCGTTGCGCGTGCCGGTGATAAAAATGGCGGCATCGTCAGCCCCACAGGCCCTGCGGGCTCAATGATTCTGTTTCATAGCTGTTTGGTGCATGCCTCAGCCAGCAATCTGTCGCCCTGGAACCGCAATGCGGTTTACTTAAGCCTCTGTGCGGTCTCTAACCATATTCGCCGGCACAAGCGGCCCGAATTCATCGCCCATCGCGATTTCACGCCGATTGAATGCTTGCCTGATGATTGTTTGACTAAACCGTATCCAATCGACTTGCCCTGGGGTAAAGGCATGCCCGCGAGCGCGCTTGAAACTTCGCTCGAAGAAGTGCAGGTGGCTGCATGAGTTTGCATGCAAAGCTTGTAGAGCGCGCGGCAGCCAATCGCCCCATTCGCCTTGGTTTAATCGGCGCGGGCAAATTCGGCTCGATGTACCTGTCACAAATCCCGCGCACACCAGGCGTGCATTTGGTCGGCATTGCAGACTTGTCTCCGACCGCTGCGCGCACCAATCTTGCGCGCGTTGGCTGGGCGCCAGAGCGCTTGCAAGCCAAGTCGTTAGATGATGCCGCAAAGAATGGCACAACGTTTATTTCTGAAGACTGGCAAGCCTTGGTGCGCCACCCTTCGGTGGATGTAGTCGTTGAATGCACGGGCTCACCCATGCATGCTGTTGACCACATCCTTGAGGCCTTTGCGTATAAAAAGCACGTGGTGAATGTGACGGTCGAAGCGGACGCGTTCGGTGGCCCGTTGCTAGGCTCGCGCGCCTTGGCCGCTGGCGTGGTCTACTCGTTGGCCTTTGGCGATCAGCCTGCTTTGATTTGTGATTTGGTTGACTGGGCGCGCACCTGCGGCTTTCCGGTCGTGGCTGCAGGCCGTGGTCATAAATGGTTACCGCATTTTTCAGAATCGACGCCCGAGACAGTATGGGGCTTTTATGGCTTGACCCCCGAGCAAGCCGAGCGTGGTGGCTTAAATCCAAAAATGTTCAATAGCTTTTTAGATGGCTCTAAGCCATCGATTGAAAGCACCGCCGTTTCAAACGCAACGGGCTTAGGTGTGCCATCCAATGGGTTGCTGTACCCGCCCGCCAGTGTTGAAGATATCCCTTTTGTGACAAGACCCATCAGTGAAGGTGGCGTACTCGAGCGAAAAGGCATGGTCGAAGTGATCTCGAGCCTTGAAAAAGATGGGCGCGAAATTCCTTACGATATTCGCATGGGGGTGTGGGTGACGGTTGAGGCTGAGACCGACTACATCAAGAACTGTTTTGAAGAGTACAAGGCGCACACCGATCCGACAGGGCGTTATTTCACGCTGTACAAGCGCTGGCACTTAATTGGGCTTGAAGTTGGCATGAGCGTCGCCAGCGTGGCCTTGCGCGGCGAGGCGACTGGTGTTGCCACCGGCTGGAACGCCGACGTAGTGGCGACCGCTAAACGTGACTTGAAGCCAGGCGACATGCTCGATGGTGAAGGCGGCTACACGGTCTGGGGTAAGTTGTTGCCCGCCTCAACTTCTAAGCGTATGGGTGGCTTGCCGCTCGGGATGGCGCACAGTGTCAAAGTGGTACGGGCTGTCGCAAAAGGGCAGAGCTTGTGCTGGGATGACGTGCAAATGGATCCCAATACTGCAGCGTTCAAGATCAGGCGCGAGATGGAATCGACTTATACGTTTTGAGTATTGAGTGGCTCTGTTTGGCCACCCGCAAAGATTATCTGAACTCGGTTTGTTCGTTTTAGCCACCTGCAAAAATTATCTGATCTCGGCTGAAACGCGTAGAGCACCAATGGAAAAATGCGCAAGGTATGCGGTGTACGCTGGGGTAGCAAGATGAACACATTCATTTGTCGTGTCGCGCTCTGTTGCATGTTGACGTTGGGCGAGCTCTCGACGCTGAGCGCTCAGCCAGCCGACATTTTTAAACCCCTCAAGGTCGGCCAGCATATCAATATCACCTCGGTGAACGGCGGGGTTGAATTGTCGCTACTCGATGATGGTGTGCTGCCAAGTGGCTATGTGGTGGTCGAACTCGGCTCAACCTATTTGCTGGTCGAAGACTACATAAAAATCACTCGCACCTGGATCCCAGTGACCTCGATTGTGAAAGTGATACACACCCGTTTGCCTAAGCCTATTCGTTGAGGCGATCAACTGAGAACATTTCATGAGTGAATCAACTGGTGATACACGAGAGCTTCAACCTGAGCACGTCGCTGATTGTTTATTTTGTGCTGCACAACTCACAGACCGCGCACGTATCGTTGAAGAAAACGAGCTTGCCTACGCAACGCGCGATGCGTATCCCGTGACGCCTTTTCATACCTTGTTTATTCCAAAACGACACACCATTGATTATTTTGGCTTAACCGAGGCTGAGGTCGTTGCGATTCATGCGTTGATTCATTCGCAAAAGAAAATAATTGATGCGCTGGATCCGACCATTGGCGGCTACAACATCGGTATGAATTGCGGCGAAATCGCTGGGCAATCGGTCTGGCATTGCCATGTACATTTGATCCCAAGACGCTTGGGTGATGCAGAATTTCCGAAAGGGGGGGTCAGACACGTCATCCCCTGGAAAGGGCGTTACATCGATCCAAACAGCTGATCGACTGGCCAATCAATCAGCGCCGGGTTCTCATCTTCGGGTAAGAAGAATCAATCTGAAGCAAACGCACCGTGTTGCTGTGGTGCAAGGCCTTGGGCGGTAACCTGAGGCTGCTTGTTCACGACTTGTGAC
>CAMCII010000044.1 GCA_945874505.1 Bordetella parapertussis
AGTCGCTGCGAAGGGCGAGTGACACTCTGAGCCCGCTGAGATCAGGGGCTAGAATGGCTTTCTGACAAGGAGGGTGCGGGCTTTGATTGAGACACCCCCGCCCCTCGTTAGCGAAAAAATGAGGTAAGCCCGGTGCGAGAAAACTTTGGTGCTCGAGTAAGAAAAGTCGCTGCGAGTGCGTTAAATTTAAAAGAGGATGATATGAATAACAAGAGTCAAAATATGAAAAGAGCCGGTAAACGATCAACGCTTTTACGCGGCTTCGCGATGTTGCTGCTCGCTGTGTCGGGCGGGCTAGGCGGGCTAGGCGTTGCCTTCGCGCAAGACACTTATCCAAACAAACCCTTGCGTCTGCTTGTACCGTATCCTCCGGGTGGTGTCACTGACTACGCAAGTCGTACCATCGCTGAACGTCTTGGGCGCGAGCTGAGTCAGTCGGTCGTGGTCGAGAACCGAGCCGGCGCTGCCTCAACGATTGCCAGTAACTTAACGGCGCGGGCCGCACCTGATGGCTACACAGTCTATGCCGCGCCGGTATCGATTGTGATTAACCCCGTCTTGCAGGGCAAGGTTGAGTACGATCCGTATAAAGATTTTCAACCCATCTCGATGATGTTGACGTCGCCCTTCGTGTTGCACGCAAACAAGGATTTCAAAGCAAAAGATGTCAAAGAGTTAATCGCGCTAGTGCGCGCCAATCCTGACAAGTATTCGATCGGAACCTCTGGTATCGGTTCGATAAACCATCTTGCGGCCGAGTACTTCATTAAGACCTTTGGCTTGAAGATGGCTGTCATCCATTACAAAGGTGGAGCGCCCGCAGCGCAGGATTTGCTTGGTGGTCAAATTGAGATGATGTTCTCGGCGCTGAATGAAGCGCTGCCGTTTGTCACGTCTGGCCGCACCAGAGGGATGGCGGTGTCGGTCGCCAAACGCGTTGCACTCTTGCCAGAGTTACCCACGATCGACGAAGCCTCAGGTACCACCGGGTTTGATGCGGTGTTTTGGGTGGCGCTGATGACGCCCGCCAAGATTCCCGCGCAGGTGCTCACGCGCTTGACAGCGGCGATGCAGGTGATTGGGCAAGATCAAAAATTAGTAGACGATTTAGCACAGCGAGGGGTGTATTTTCGCGTGTCAGCGCCTGACGAAGTCAACCAGTTTATGCAGCGTGATGGCGAAAAGTGGGGTCGCCTGATTCGCGATTTAGGGATCAAAGAGTAAACAATGTCTGATGTCATCGCACTGATTTTTGATTTTGACGATACTTTGGCGCCCGACAGCACCTCGGGGTTTCTGGATTCGCTTGGGGTCGATACACAGCAGTTTTGGACCAAACGCGTTGACCCCTTGCTGGCGCAAGACTGGGATCCAGTGCCGGCCTATTTGCATGAGATGATTGCTTTATCGCGCGAAGGGCAGCACGGTGCGATTACGCAAGACAAACTTCAGCAATGGGGCAAATCTTTACCACTCCACGCAGGCGTTCAGTCATTGTTTAGCCGCTTGCGCGAGCAGGTGCGCCAGGCCCATCCTCAAGTGCAGCTTGAGTTCTATCTGATTTCAAGTGGTATTGGTGATGTCGTGCGGCATACTTCTATCGCCCATGAATTTACCGGCATGTGGGCGTCTGAGTTTGTCTATGATCAGCAAGGTGCGATTACCTTTCCAAAGCGAATCGTCAGCTTTACTGACAAAACTCGCTACCTCTTTCAGATTCAAAAGGGCATCGTGGGCCCGGCTTTTGTTGGCAAACCTTTTGAGGTCAATCGTAAAGTTGCCGAAGACCGCTTGCGCGTACCCTTTGATCAAATGGTCTTTGTAGGGGATGGCTACACAGACATCCCATGTTTTTCGCTAATCCGTAGTTCTGGCGGTTTCGCTTTTGGGGTGTGGGATCCTAAGCATCGCGATAAGCGCAGCCGAGCCTGGGGCTTTATTGAAGATGGTCGCGTGTCGAATTTAAATCAGGCGCGCTACGACCCCGATGCTGAACTGTATCAATGGCTAGAAGAAGCTTTAACTAGCCTAGCAGCGCGTGTTGCGCTCAAAGCCCGTTTATATCGTGGCTGATATTGCCTGGATGCAATTGGCCTTAGCACAAGCCGCGCGGGCGCTGCAACTTGGCGAAGTACCGGTGGGCGCGGTGTTGGTGGGTGCGCAGGGTGAACTGCTCGCCACCGGTTTTAATCGCACCATTATCGATCATGACCCGACCGCGCATGCCGAGATTGTGGCCTTACGCGCGGGGGCTCAACAGGTGCAAAACTATCGTCTGCCCGGTGCTTCGTTGTACGTCACGCTTGAGCCTTGTGCGATGTGCCTTGGTGCGATGCTGCATGCACGCTTGGCGCGCGTGGTGTTTGGTGCACCTGATCCAAAAACCGGCGTTTGCGGGAGTGTTTTAAATTTGGCGCTTGAAAAACAATTGAATCATCACACACAAGTTGAAGGTGGGGTGTTGGCTCAAGAATGCGGCGACACTTTGCGTCAATTTTTTAAAGAGCGTCGCGGTAAGGATCCCAAACATGACTAAAACCTCGAACGCGGCCAGCCGTGCGCCAAGCGCACCGAAGCAAACAAAGCCACAGGTTACGCCTGCACGAAATCAAGACCATCAAGCGCACACAACTAACGTAACGCAGGCCCACGCCGCGCACGGGTATCCTGATCACGCGCATGAGCATCATTGCCGCCCGGATGCTGGCGGTATCTACGTGATTTCTCCGTCGGGTGCAGTGGCTGATACCGAGACACTCATACGTGCGCAAGCGCGTTTGCGAGAGATGGGTTTTAAAGTTGCCCTAGATCGTGGCGTGTTGAATCAAGCGCAACGTTTTGCTGGTACTGATACTCAGCGCTTGGCAGCTTTTACGCGTGCTTTGAAGCAAAAATTACCGATTGTGATGGCGAGTCGTGGCGGTTATGGCATGGGTCGTTTGCTTGACTCTCTCGACTGGCAGGCGCTTGCAAGCTCTGGTAAGCGTTTTGTTGGTCACAGTGATTTCACCGCCTTTAGCTTGGCACTCTATGCCAAAACCGAAACCATCAGTTATGCAGGGCCGATGGCCTGTTTTGATTTTGGAGCTAAAAAACCCGAAATCCTCACCGCTGAAATCTTTGGCGAGTGTATGCGCGGCGAGCTTGAAATTTTAAGTTTTGAAACGCAAGATGCTGACCCGGTTGATGGGCGTGGCATTTTATGGGGCGGTAACTTAGCAATGATTACCTCGTTGCTGGGTACGCCCTATATGCCAAAGATTAAGGGCGGCATTTTGTTTGTTGAGGATGTGGGTGAGCACCCGTATCGTATCGAGCGCATGCTCAATCAACTGGTGCAGACAGGTATCTTAGGTAAACAAAAAGCCTTGCTACTGGGTGGGTTCACCGACTATCGCTTGGCTGAACATGATCGCGGTTATGACCTGAAGGCTGCGATTGCTTATATTCGTAAATCGATCAAGATCCCCGTGATCACAGGTTTACCTTTTGGGCACACCGCAATGAAGGTGACCTTGCCGGTTGGTGCAAAGGTCGGGGTCGCCACTGAAAAAGGTCTGGCACATCTAGTGCTAGATGAGCACCAGCGCTGAAACAGGCAGACAGGATTACCGTGCAGGAGGCAAGGACTTGTAACGTTGAAGGTCAAGGGTGTTGATATACGCCCGGCACCCCGCAGTTAAAAGCCTTGCACGACATTACGTCGAAAAATGTCCGACTAATAGAGATTTTGAAAAAAACAAAATGACCGTCGCAACGTTTTAGCGGGGATTACTTTTGATCGCGCTCATGTTTAAGCGTTAGCAAAAACGCCCTGGTTTCTTTGACCACTACACCCGATAGCAATAACAAGCCGACCAAATTCGGAAACGCCATCAGGCCGTTCACGACATCCGACACCGCCCACACCAAATCTAGCGAAACCACGGCGCCAATCATCACAAAGGCGGTATAGAGGCAACGGTACGGCACCACCACCCATTTACCCAGCGCGTACTGAGCGCATTTTTCACCGTAGTAGCTCCAGCCCAAAATCGTCGAATAGGCGAAGAACAACAAACCAATGGTGACGATCCAGTCGCCGGGCCCCGGTAGCATGCGATCGAAGGTTTGTGCCGTCAACGCCGCGCCGGTGCTGCCACCGGTATACATCCCGCCCATCACTAAGACTAAGCCTGTGACCGAGCAAACGATGATGGTGTCGATAAACGTACCGGTCATTGAGACCAACGCCTGTTTGGCAGGCTGATCGGTTTTGGCTGCAGCTGCAGCGATCGGTGCGGTACCCAAGCCAGCTTCGTTTGAGAACACACCGCGTGCCACACCGTAGCGAATCACTGTGCCTAGCGCACCACCAGCCACAGCACTGCCCGTGAAAGCATCGGTCATGACGAGTCTCAGCGCAGGCCACAGTAACTCAATATTGAGCACAATGATCAGCAGGCCACCCAGCAAATAAAACAGTGCCATAAACGGCACAATCACCGAAGTGACGCGCGCGATACTTTTGATGCCACCCACAATGACGAGGGCTGTGACGGCTGTCAAAACGACCCCAGTGAGCCAGCCGGGCACCCCGAAGCTCGAGAGCATGGACTCAGCAAGTGAATTCGACTGCACCGAAGCACCTGTGCCTAACGCAGCGATCATCCCAAATACGGCAAAGAGCATTCCTAGCCACTTCATGTTCAGGCCTAGCGAGATGTAATACATCGGACCGCCGGACATCTTGCCGTCTTCGTCGCGCACACGGTATTTGACGGCCAGCAAACCCTCGGCGTACTTGGTCGCCATGCCGAATATGGCGCAAAGCCACATCCAAAAGAGTGCGCCTGGACCACCCAGCACAATCGCCGTAGCGACCCCGGCGATGTTGCCGGTGCCGATGGTGGCGGCTAACGCGGTCATGAGCGCCTGAAATTGCGAGATATCACCGGGATAATCGGGATGTTGTTTGCGCGAGAACGCCATACGCAACGCATAGGGTAAGAGCCAAATTTGTAGGCCGAACAGTCTGACTGTGAGATACACGCCGGTGCCGACCAACAACACCAACATGACAGGGCCCCAAACAAAGCCCCCTAGGGTATGAAATAAAATAGTGAGTGATTCCAAACGAATCTCCTTATTTGTCTACGAATGCCGAAAGTACTTCGACATCTGTTGCGCATGATAGGGAAGGCAGGACAAAAAAGATCAAAAAGCACTGACTTGTTACACTCAATACTTATTTTTCAAGTTGTAACCAACGTATTTACTCAATCGGCATCTCGTGATAACAGCATCAAACCTCACCATTCAGTTCGGTCCCAAGCCACTCTTCGAAAACGTTAACGTCAAATTTGGCGAAGGAAATCGCTACGGTTTAATTGGCGCAAACGGCTCGGGCAAATCCACCCTCATGAAAATCATCGGCGGTGACCTTGAGTCAACTGCTGGGAATGTTTTTTTAGAGCCAGGCTTGCGCATGGGTAAGTTGCGACAAGATCAGTTCGCCTTTGAAGATTTACGCGTGCTTGACGTGGTGCTGATGGGGCACACTGAGATGTGGGAGGCCATGAGCCAGCGCGATGCCATTTATGCAAACGCTGACGCGACCGACGACGACTACATGCGCGCGGCCGACCTCGAAGCGAAATTTGCTGAATATGATGGCTATACCGCAGAGGCACGTGCCGGCGAGCTTTTACTCGGCCTAGAGTTTCCGGTGGATCAACATCAACTGCCGATGCGAGAAATTGCGCCGGGCTGGAAACTGCGCGTGTTGCTGGCGCAAGCTCTGTTTTCAAACCCTGACGTGCTGTTGCTAGACGAGCCGACCAACAATCTAGATATTAATACGATTCGTTGGCTTGAAAATGTGCTCAATGGTTATCAAAGCACCATGATTATCATTAGCCATGACCGCCACTTTTTGAATCAAGTGTGCACGCACATGGCCGACCTTGATTTTCGTGAACTACGTGTGTATCCCGGCAACTACGATGACTATATGCTTGCCTCGACACAGGCGCGTGAGCGTGTTTCCAGTGCAAATGCGAAAGCGAAAGAGCGGGTCTCTGAACTGCAAGACTTTGTGCGACGCTTTTCAGCGAATAAATCAAAGGCGCGTCAGGCAACTTCGCGTTTGAAGCAAATCGATCGGATTAAAGCGGCTCAAGTCGAAGTTAAACCCTCTTCACGTCAAAATCCGTTCATTCGCTTTGAGATTTTAAAAGTGATGCATCGCCAGGCGGTGACGCTTGAACACGTACAAAAGTCGTTTGAGTCTTTGGTGATTAAATCGTTTTCAGCCATGGTCGAAGCGGGCGAAAAAATTGCAATCATCGGCGCCAACGGGGCGGGTAAGACCACCTTATTGCGTATGCTGGCCAACGACCTTGCCCCCGATCGTGGCACCTTGAAATGGTCAGAAAACACCGACGCTGGCTACATGGCTCAAGACGTGTCGGATCAATTCTTGCAAAAAGACAGCAATTTATTTGACTGGATGACGTACCATCGCCAACCGACCGACGATGATCAACAAATTCGTTCGATTCTTGGTCGTCTGTTGTTCTCGGCCGACGATTTGCCTAAAGAGCCTCATGTACTGTCGGGCGGCGAAAAAAATCGCATGTCGTTTGGTCGGTTGATGCTGCGCCGACATAACGTGTTGTTGATGGACGAGCCCACCAATCACTTGGATATGGAGTCGATTGAGTCGTTGCAGTTGGCGCTAGATAAGTTTGCAGGCACTTTGTTTTTTGTGTCGCACGATCGTGAGTTTGTGTCGACTCTTGCCACCCGCGTTTGGGAGATTCAAGCTGGCGGCACTGTGGTCGATTACCGAGGCACCTACGAAGAGTATCTGGCTTCGCGAGGTATCGAAGATTAACGCGCGCCAAGTGTCAATATGATCATCTTAGGTTTTGAAAGTTCATGCGATGAAACGGGTGTCGCACTGGTGTGCACTGAGCGTGGTTTGCTTGCTCACACGCTGCACTCTCAAGTTGCGATGCACGCTGCTTACGGCGGTGTGGTGCCTGAACTCGCCTCGCGCGACCATGTGCGGCGAGTGGTGCCTCTGACTCGACAGGTGCTTGAACAGGCTGAAATTACGTTGCAAGAGGTCGGTGCAATCGCTTATACGGCGGGTCCTGGTCTGGCAGGTGCATTGCTCGTCGGGGCCAGTGTGGCGCAGTCAATGGCCTGGTCGCTTGATTTGCCAGCGATTCCGATTCACCATCTCGAAGGCCATCTGTTGTCGCCGCGACTCGCGACGCCGTGCCCTGAGTTTCCGTTTGTCGCACTGTTGGTGTCGGGTGGCCACACACAATTGTTGCGCGTCGATGACGTGGGTCAATACACCTTGTTGGGCGAAACGCTCGACGATGCGGCAGGCGAAGCCTTTGATAAAACCGCAAAGTTATTAGGCTTAGGCTATCCAGGTGGCCCCGCCTTGGCTAAGTTGGCCGAGCAGGGTGACGCAACGCTTATCGTGTTGCCGCGGCCCATGCTGCATAGTCACACTCTTGATTTTAGTTTTAGTGGGTTAAAGACCGCGGTGTTGACACGCTTAAAAGACGCCGAGCGACTAGGCCAGGCCGACGCTCAAATGCGCGCGGATCTTGCCGCAGCGACCGAACTGGCGATTATTGAGGTGTTGGTGGCTAAGGCCGCGACCGCGCTTGAGCAGACTGGCTTGACGCGTTTGGTGGTGGCAGGCGGGGTAGGTGCGAATCGCCTGTTACGACAAACTCTCGCCAAACGGTTGAGCAAACGCAAAGCTGAAGTGTTTTTCCCGCCGCTTGACTTGTGCACGGATAACGGCGCCATGATTGCGTTTGCCGCCGCTCAGCGCGTGCAACGTGGGCTGGCCGATCTGTCAGGGCAGGGGCACGGTTTTGACGTGCACCCACGTTGGGAACTTTCTGCACTTTGATGAGTTCGGTGTATGTTGGTGCGCTGGCTGCAGTTCGCTGAACTCGTTGCAACTTGATGCGCGAGCGGCGATCTGCTGAACGAGTGGAGATCTGCTGAACGAGCGGCGAGCTGTTGAACGAGTGGAAATCTGCTGAACGAGCGGCGAGCTGATCAGGCGAGGGTACGTTGCTTACTTTTTGCCAACGCGTGGCTCAGTGCCTTTGAGCAGGCGTTCGATGTTGGCCCGATGGCGATACAGTAAAAACAAAGCAATCACGGCTAACACCCAAGCCAGTTGTGGTTGCGTGACCCACACGCGCTGACCCCCTAGTACATAAAATAAGGGCGCACACACGGCACTGACCAGCGCAGCGAGCGAAGAGTACTTAAACACCTTGGCCACAAACAGCCAGGTCAGGCAGGCCGCCAAGGCTAACAGTGGCTGAATTGCCAGCATGACGCCAAAGGCCGTCGCAACCCCTTTGCCACCTTTAAAACGTAAAAAGATCGGATAAAGATGCCCAAGAAATACGGCCAACGCCACCAGCGCCTGTACCGAGACTGTGGTGTTGAGCTGGGCGGCTGCCCAAACAGCTAGCCAGCCTTTGGCCGCATCGCCAAGCAGGGTGAGGCCGGCAGCCCACTTGTTACCCGAGCGCAAAACGTTGGTCGCGCCGGGGTTGCCCGAGCCATAGGTGCGGGGATCTTCGAGCCCGAAGGCCCAACTCATCACGACGGCAAATGAGATCGAGCCAAGTAAATACGCCAGGGCAATCAGACCTAAATTTGTAAACTCTAAGGCGAACATGCCCATGTGTAGCGTCCATTCGTGAAAAAGATGCAACTGATTCTAACTGGTGACTGCCTTGGGTGCCGATTTAGGGGCTGAAAATCGTTGCTAGCGAGTACAATCAACCGTTAGATTAAAAGTATTGTTTAGCCTCGACACATGCATATTCTTGTTTCAAACGATGATGGGTATACCGCGCCTGGCCTCGAGGCTTTGGTCGCGTCTTTGCGCAACTTGGCCGAAGTGACCGTGGTTGCCCCTGAAATTAACCATAGTGGCGCCTCAAACTCGCTAACACTGACACGACCGCTTGCAGTGCGCCATGCGGCCAACGGCTTTATTTACGTCAATGGCACCCCGTCTGACTGTGTGCACGTCGCGCTCACTGGCTTGCTTGATCGCCGGCCTGATCTGGTAGTGTCAGGAATCAATAACGGCGCCAACATGGGTGACGATACGCTTTACTCAGGCACGGTAGCGGCCGCCTCTGAAGGGTATTTGTTTGGTATCCCTGCAATCGCCTTTTCGCTGGTATCCAGAAGTTGGTCAAACCTAGACGCCGCCGTGGCCCAAGCGCATCGACTTGTGGCGCATCAACTTGCGCAACCTCTCACTGGGCCTGTGCTGCTGAACGTGAATTTTCCAGATTTGCCTCTGGCGCAAGTCAAGGGTGTATCGGCGACTCGTTTGGGTAAACGCCACCCCTCGCAACCCGTCGTGCGCTCGGCAACGCCTTATGGCGAAACGGTTTACTGGATTGGACCAGCGGGTGCCGCAAATGATGCGTCTGAGGGCACCGATTTTGATGCAATCAAACAGGGGTTTGTGTCAGTGACGCCTTTGCGACTCGATCTGACCCAACACGCGCAACTCAGTCAAATGACCGAATGGGTCCGTCCGCTATGCGAAGAGTGCTCTCGTCGCTTCTCTGCATGGCAGTCAAAGACACCCGCACTGGGGCTGGACGAGGCTTGCAGGGCATCACCGCATCAAACAGCAATACGCGTATTTCAGCAACCCGCATACCGAGTCGCTCGGCAAGTCAAACTGCAACTGCGCCTCTTACGAGCGACAACTTAGGCTCGAACGCCGAGCGCCCGCGGGCCGCAATGGTGCAACGCTTGCAGGCTCAAGGCATTAGCAACGATTTGGTGCTGGCGGCCATGCAAGCGATTCCGCGCCACGCCTTTGTGGATGAGGCTCTGGCAAGTCGCGCCTACGATGATGCCTCGCTGCCGATTGGTCACGGTCAGACAATTTCGCAGCCTTGGGTGGTCGCACGTATGATTGCGTCAGTTTGCGGGGCCACCATGCCGACTCGGGTTCTTGAAGTGGGCACGGGATGTGGTTATCAGGCAGCCGTCATGGCCCAAGTCTTTCAGCAGGTGCACTCGATTGAACGCATTCGGGCGTTGTACGATATGGCGAAAGAGCGCTTACGTGCGCTGCGACTGACAAAAGTGCGTTTAGTGCATGGTGACGGCATGCTGGGCTTACCCCCTGTTGCACCGTTTGATGCCATTGTTGTGGCGGCGGCTGGGATTCGCATTCCGCAGGCCTTATTGATGCAGTTGAGTGTGGGTGGTGTGTTGATCGCCCCCGAGGGTTCAGGGGCGCAACGTTTAGTTCGAGTAACAAGAACAGGTGCTTCGAGTTGGGACAGACAAGAACTCGAAGAAGTAAGATTTGTACCGCTCAAATCAGGATTACAAGCTTGAGCAAACAGGAGAAACGTATGCTCACTGAGCACGTGACACAAAGTGATGATTTACAAGGCGTTATGAATAACGGCAACACTAAGCGAGGCGTGCGCTCGGGTACGCTACTGTTATGCGCGCTTGCGTTGCTAGTCGGTTGCGCCAATCAATCAGGCAATCGTGCGCCAGTCACCGATCTGAACAGTGGCAGCACAGCAGTTGCCCGCACGTATGTGATCAAGCCTGGCGATACCCTTAACAAGATTGCGCGTGCAAACGGCGTCGATGAAGCCACAATCGTTCGTCTGAATAAAATCATGAATCCCGACCGCCTGATCGTAGGGCAAACATTAAAACTGTCTGACGGCTCTGGAGCTGGTGCGGCAACTAGTCGTCCGGCACCTTCTGCTAAGCCGGATGCACGTCCGGTTGATACCTCAATGAGTGGCTCGCAGGTCAGTGAAACGACCACACCTGCTACCGACGCGGGTTTGATTAGCTGGGGTTGGCCCGCCAAAGGTAAAGTGATTCAAGGCTTCACTCAAACCACCAAAGGGATAGATATCGCGGGTAACGCAGGTGACGCGATTGAAGCTGCTGCGAACGGCAAGGTGATGTACGCAGGTAATGGGGTTCGCGGATTAGGTAATTTAATCATTGTGAATCACGATAACGGGTTTATTACTGCCTATGCACACAATCGCACCTTGTTGGTGAAGGCGGGGCAAGACGTTAAAAAGGGCGCAAAAATCGCTGAGATGGGCCAAACTGATGCAGCCTCGGTTCGCCTGCATTTTGAAGTTCGGCGCCAAGGGACGCCCGTCGACCCCATGCAGTATCTGCCTAGCCGCTAAGAGCCTCTCGCATGACACCCACACTCGTGTTCGATCTTGAGACCATCCCCGATATTGAAGGGCTTAGGCGCCTTCATCAGTGGGGAGCAGACGTCTCAGATTCTGAAGTGGCAGAGCGTGCGTTTGCTGCGCGTAAAGAGCTCACTGGTACAACTTTTTTACCCCATCACCTGCAACGCGTTGCAGTGGTGGGTTGCGTGTTTCGTGATGACAAAGGGTTTAGGGTGCGGTGCCTGGGGCAGGCTGACGATACCGAGCCGGTCTTACTCAGCAGCTTTTTCAAAACCATTGAACGTTACACCCCTAAACTCATTAGCTGGAACGGCTCTGGCTTTGATTTGCCAGTGCTGCACTACCGAACCTTAATCCATGGCATTGCGGCGCCGCGCTATTGGGACATGGGCGAAGACGATAAAGATTTTCGCTATAACAACTATCTCAGCCGCTACCACACGCGTCATCTTGATTTAATGGATGTCTTGGCCAAATACAACGGCCGAGGTAACGCACCGCTCGATGACCTTGCCAAGCTTTGCGGGTTTCCGGGCAAGCTAGGAATGGATGGCAGCCAGGTGTGGGATGCTTGGTCAAACGGACGCGCCAATGAAGTACGTGCCTATTGCGAAACGGATGTTGTAAATACCTGGTTGGTCTACTGCCGTTTTCGCTTGATTCGCGGCGAACTCGATCAAACAGCCTATCAAGCTGAAATTGACCTAGTGCGCAGTACTCTGCAAGCAAGCGCAGAGCCCCATTGGGCCGAGTATTTGGCTTCGTGGTCATGACAAACAAATTTTATGCGGATACCGACCGCCTCACGGAGCCTTTTTATGCGTTGCTTTGATTTGCGATCTCTGTTGACCTTGGCGAGTCTGCTGCTGGTCAGTTTTTCTGCCTCTGCGCAAAATGGTACGTTGATGTTGCGCTCATCCAATCAGCTGAACCAAAGCAGTCAATCTGCCCCTGCAGTCGTTGCGCCGGCTACTGCACCTAGCGCGTCGCCGCTGGCTGTTGAGAGTTTTGGGCGTTTGCCAGATTCGCTGATTGAGGGCTTAGTGCTCGACTCTGCGCAAAAGGCGAAGCTCGATGCCGCGCACGAAGCGCGTCGCAAAATGTGGAACACCAATCGCGTAGCCCGTCAGGCTGAATACGCAGCGTTAACGAAAGAGCTTTCAACTGATAAATTTGACCCACGCGATGTCATCGCGTTGCGCAAAAAAACTCGTGCCAAAATTGATGCGGGTTTTGACGAAGTGCAGGCAACCTGGCTTGCTTTTTGGGATGTGTTAAACGCTGCGCAACGCAAAATCTTGATTGGCTATATGCGTGACCAACATGCAGTTCAAGGAAAAGCCTCAGCGGCTGCTTCGGCTGAGCGTTCTGCCGCTCGCGCCAAGCAACAAGCCGCACTGGATCGTGCTGAAGCGCGTGCTGCGGCGCAAGGCGGTTCAACCTCGTCTGCAAACACAGCACCAGCAGGTGCTGCAGCGACCTCAAAATAATTTTTTAGGGCCAAATCTTCTCTCGTTTAACCGAGAGAGCTTTGGCTTTTTTCGTTAAAAGACCCCCTATGCCTCAAGAAGTTCTGCAAGTTGAATCCCTCGATCTTGAGGCCCGTGGTGTTGCTCGTCACGACGGGGATGGTAAGGTGATCTTTATCGAGGGCGCTTTGGCCTCAGAGCACGTCACGGCTAACATTTTTCGGCGTAAACCTTCGTTTGAGATTGGTCGCGTGCAGGTCATTGTGCGTGAATCATCACAACGCGTGAAGCCAAAGTGTGAACACTTTGGTGTATGCGGCGGCTGTGTGATGCAGCACCTTGACCCGGCAGCTCAAGTCGCTAGCAAGCAGCGAGTACTCGAGGATAACCTTGCCCATATCGGTAATGTTCGCCCTGAGCAAATGCTGCCGCCTTTACACGGCCCCAGTTGGGGTTACCGCTATCGCGCTCGGCTCTCGGTGCGTTGGGTTGCCAAAAAAGGCACCGTGCTCGTTGGCTTTCACGAGCGCAAAAGTAGCTTTGTGGCAGATATCAAAACGTGTCATGTGTTGCCCCCGCATGTGGCGGCATTGCTGGTGCCGTTACGCGGCTTGATCATGGCGCTCTCAGCGCCCGATCGCTTTGCGCAAATCGAAGTCTGCGTGGGCGATGCCGTGACGGCGTTGGTATTGCGGCACCTCGACCCCTTAAGCCCAGACGAGATCGCCACGCTGCGCGCCTTTGCCACCCAGCATAATATCCAGTGGTGGTTGCAGTCTAAAGGGCCCGATACTGTTCACGCTCTTGAGCCCGAAGACGAACACAAACTTGGTTACAGTCTGCCAGAGTTTGGGCTGCGTATGCCTTACCGGCCCACTGATTTTACTCAAGTCAACCACCATATTAATCGTGTGCTGGTATCGCGTGCATTAAGCCTGCTCGGCGTGCAACATACCGATCGCGTGGCTGACATGTTTTGTGGCCTTGGTAACTTCACGCTGCCGCTCGCGACACGGTGCCATGAAGTGGTGGGTGTAGAAGGCAGCGCGTCGTTGACTGAGCGCGGTGAGCAGGCTGCAGTGCAGGCGGGGATCTTAAATGCAAAGTTTCAAACACTGAATTTATTTGAAGTGGATCAGGCTTGGCTACAAACCTTGGGGCACATTGATCGCATGCTGATTGATCCGCCCCGTGAAGGGGCCTATGCCCTCGTGCAAGCGATTGCCGCGGTGACGCAGCAAGAACGCCCCGTGCGCATCGTGTATGTGTCTTGTAATCCAGCGACGCTGGCACGCGATGCCGATGTGCTGGTTAACCAAGCTGGCTATTCTTTACGCAGTGCGGGTGCAATCAATATGTTTCCACACACCAGTCACATCGAATCTATCGCGGTGTTTGAACGCAAAGATTGATGCGAATATTTGTTGGTCGAGTGCTTTGTGGCGCCCCAAGTCAAATGTTGGTCTTAGTGTCTTCAGTCGAGGTCTTCTATCGTCTGAGTGTCTTGAAGTT
>CAMCII010000045.1 GCA_945874505.1 Bordetella parapertussis
TCAGTTAGCGGCTTCACGTGCGGATGCTTTGCAGCCGCGATCGCAACCGGTCTGCCGTTTTGCGACACCGGTCGAACTCGCGAATCAACGTGGGCCGCCCACCTTCTTAAGTTAACACCCTCTCGCAACGCTTTTCAGCGTTGATCTCGTGTTCAATTTAAGGATCAAAAGATGTTTAATCTTAAATACGCTGCGCGTGCCTGCGTAGCTTTAGGCTTTGTTGCCGCTTTTGTGCTGGCGCAGCCCAGCCTCGCTCAAACTGCATCGCCGCCGGCAACCGCAGCCGATCTTGCTAAGCTTCAAGACACCATCCAAGCCATGCGCGTGTTGTACGAAAATCGTATCAACTCGCTTGAGCAAAAAATCACGACATTGCAGCAACAAAATACCCAGTTGTCTCGCCAGCAGGGCGCTGCGCCTACAACCGGGCGTCCTGCGACAGCCTCTGCGACTGTTATTCCCGCGGCACCAACCTCAGCAAATGCGAAAGCGATTACGAGTCCGATTCCAGTCGCGACGACTGCTGGCGCAAGCCCAACCTCGGGCAGCGCTGTTGCTGGGGCTCCCGACCTTGGTCGTAACCCACCTTCATCCTTAGGCAGAGGAATCGTCCTACCAAAAATTGGGCCCATCACGCCAGAAATTTCATTGATCATTGATGGTAAATATTCTGCGCAAAGCCAAAATCCAGAAACTCTTGGTCGCGGCTTTATTCCCACCGGTAGCGAAAACATTCCGCGTGGCTTCTCTTTGGGCGAGTCCGAGCTAGCACTTGCCGGCACGGTAGATAATCTCTTTCGTGCTGAGGCACGTTTAGTCCTTGGACAAGACGGGCAAGACTTTAGTGTCGCTTTAGAAGAGGCATTTTTTGAGACGATCGCGATGCCGGGCGGTTTAAAAGTCAAGGCCGGTAAATTCTTCTCGAATGTGGGTTACTTGAACAACAAACACCCTCACGAATGGGATTTCGTTGACTTGCCGCTTGCGTACAAGGCATTTTTTGGCGGGCAGCTTAACAATACGGGCGCTCAGGTTTCGTGGGTGGCACCTCTTGAAAATATGTACCTTCGGTTTGGGGCCGAACTAGGGCAAGGCATGACCTATCCCAACGGCAACAACTTTAACGAAAACAGACCAAGGCTGGGCACGATTTTTGCCAAACTCGGCGGCGACATTGGTACCGAGTCTTCATGGCTTGGTGGTTTGTCTTATGTCACCTCAAGCACCGGAGACCGTCCCAGACAATCTTTGCTGAACGAGACTGATACGTTCGAGTTCAACGGTACAACAGGTGTTCTGATTGCTGATTTTGTGTACAAGTGGGCACCAAAAGGTAACTCAAGTCGTCAGAGCTTTAAGCTTCAGGGCGAAGCCTTCTGGAATACCCAAAAAGGTTCAGCGTCAATAAATAGTCCGAACGAGTCTATGTCTTGTGCAGCGCCTTGCTTTGGTAATGCCTACACCAACACGCAAAGTGGTTTTTACGTGCAAGGCATTTATCAGTTCATGCCAAACTGGAGGGTCGGTTATCGCTTTGATCAGCTATTCGGTGGCAATTCGAATTATGGATTTAGCGCTGGTACGTTAACTGGCACACCGCTCGAGTCTTACAACCCAATGCGTAATACTGTCATGGTGGATTGGGCTAACTCTGAATACTCAATGTTTAGGTTGCAGGTCGCACAAGACACGATGTACGGTCCGGGCAAAACCAATAATCAGGTCTTTTTGCAATACATCATGAGTCTCGGGGCCCATGGCGCGCATCGTTTCTAAACTAAAGGAATCAGCATGACTTTCTCTAACGTCTACCGTGGGTTGTCTTTAGCAATGCTCGCTTGCGCCTTGTTGGTAGGTGCTCCTGTCCAGGCGCAACTTAACGTTTTCGCAACAGTGCCTGAGTGGGGGGCGTTGGCAGAAGAGTTGGGCGGAGACAAAATCAAAGTGTACGTGGCCACCAATGCTTTGCAAGACCCGCACCGTGTGCAAGCACGCCCCTCGCTGTTGGCACGCGCGCGTAGTGCGCAACTGCTGCTCGCGACCGGTGCGGACCTTGAAATCGGTTGGCTACCAATCTTGCAGCGCGACTCAGGCAATCCAAGGATCTTGCCGGGTGCGCCCGGCATGTTCGAGGCCAGTCAATACGTTCAGCTTCTAGGTATCCCCACCTCGGTCGATAGAAGCATGGGCGATGTACACGCGGCAGGTAATCCACACATTCAAACTGATCCGCGAAACTTTTTGCCGATTGCGCAAGCTTTGACTGAACGGTTGATCTTGCTTGACTCGGTCAACAGCAGTTTTTATCAAGACCGGTTACGAAGCTTTCTCTTTAAATGGCAAGCGAACATTGATCGCTGGGCAACCAGGGCTCAGCCTTTGCGAGGAGAAAAAATCTGGGTGCAACACGATGCTTACTTGTACCTAAGCGACTGGCTCGGATTAGTTCAAGTCGGTGAGCTCGAGCCAACGCCAGGTGTTGATCCGTCGGTGGCTCATCTTGGTGCGGTGTTGCAAAGGCAAAGTCAACTAAAAGGTCGCATGATTATTACGTCTGCCTACGCAGGCGATGCTGCCTCTAAATGGTTTAGCGAAAGAGCGACCATACCGCTCGTCGTGTTGCCCTTTACCGTTGGAGGCAATAAAGAGGCCTCAACGCTGGAGGCTTTTTTTGAAGACACAGTTGCGCGCCTTGTCAAAGCTGGTAACAAACGGTAAACAATAGATTAAATGGACCAAATGTTATGAAAATTCCAGTCACAATCCTTACAGGATTTCTAGGTAGTGGTAAGACCACATTATTAAAAAATATTTTGCAAGGCAATCACGGACATCGTATTGCGGTGATCGAAAATGAATTCGGTGAAGAGGGAATTGATAATGATTTGTTATTTAAGGACAGCGACGAGCAAATCGTTGAAATGAATAATGGTTGTATCTGCTGCACGGTGCGTGGCGATTTGGTGCGTATCTTAGGCGAGCTAGTCGAAAAAAAAGAAAAGGGTTCGATTTCTTTCGATCGAGTCGTCATTGAAACAACGGGGTTGGCGGATCCAGCACCTGTGGCACAAACCTTTTTTGTTGATGAAAGTGTGTCTGAAAAGTATTTACTTGATGCCATCGTTACGATGGTTGATTGCAAGCATGCTTCTCAGCAATTTGACGAGCATCACGAAGCGCAAGAGCAGGTTGGTTTTGCGGATCGAATATTGTTTACAAAAACAGATTTGATTGATCCGCTCACTTTTGAAGCTTTGCGTCGACGTGTGCTTCAGATGAATCCTCGCGCTAAGATGGGGGTCGCGAAACACGGGGTATCAAGCGTTGATGACCTTTTTGATATTCGAGGATTTAATTTGAATTCAATTCTTGAGATTGAACCGGATTTTCTTACGGATGTTGATCATGAACACGATGATGACGTAACGTCTTTTGTATTTAGAGAATCGCGTCCGCTGCGACTCGAGCCGTTAGAAGAGTTTATGGATGGTCTCGTTCAGATCTATGGCGTAAACTTAATGCGATACAAAGGGGTGCTGAATATTAGGGGGCAAGAGCGGCGCGTGGTATTTCAAGGTGTTCATATGTTGATGGGTTCAGAGCTTGGCTCTGCTTGGCGTCCCGGTGAAAAGCGCGAATCAAAGATGGTTTTTATTGGTAAAAATATGCCTAAAGACAGTATCATGAGTGGTCTGTCTCTATGTATCGATAAAAAAGCGTCCGCAAAGTGAGAATAATAAGATTATGATCGTGGTGGTGTAGTCACACGTCAAATGAATCTGGATTTTCGATGTTATCGCTAAGCATTCGATCGTTACGAAGTTTAACGGCTCTGCTCTTGTGTTTGTGTGCAGCGCAAACTGCCCATGCTCATCCTCATGTTTGGATCGAGGGGCACTTGACTCTTTTGTTTAATAGTCAGGGGCAGGTTACCGCCTTGCGGCACGCTTGGAAGTTTGATGAATTGTTTTCGGCTTTTTCGTTGCAGGGGATCACGCGCGAAAAAAATGGGGTAGTACCGGCAGCTGAACTTAAAACCTTAACGGATCAGTGGATGCTGAATCTGGCTGATCCTGCCTCGCACTTTTTTACGACAGTGTCGCACGGCGGTCAGCCTATTGCGCTGCAAAAACCAGTGCATACCCAGTCGAACTTGGATACTCAAACGAATCAACTCACTTTGTCGTTTGAGTTGCCCTTAAACGAGCCGCTCGCACTTAGCAAGCAGTCGCTCGAGGTTGATGTCAACGACCCTGGTTATTTTGTTGCGTTTGATTACAAGGGTAGTCAGGTGCTTACGCTTAGCGAGGCTCCGTCCACCTGTCGGTATTCGCACATGCCTCCCCGACCACTCGACCCAAAAAGTCAACGGCAACTTGGTGCGTTGACGCCAGACCAAAAAGAACTACCCGAGCATTTGCGACAGCTTGTACGTCAGCTGTCGCATCAATTTAAAGTGACTTGTTGAGCGCGCGATGTTTGTAATCGGTGTTCAACTGCCACGCCTCCTTCTGGCACTTGTCTCAGTCGCGCTTGGCGTGGCTTTTTTAGGGCTGTCGGCTGATGTGCTTGCGGTCACCAGCCACCCCTTTGCGATAGCCGAACAACGTTTGAGTACTAGCTCGACAGGCTGGCTTGCTGAGTTTTTTGCGCAAATGGCAATGTGGCAATCGCACTTTTATCGACAGCTGACTGGCGCGGTTCGAGCCTGGCAGCAAGACGGTTGGGCGGCGTGGTTGTTACTTGGCTTGTCTTTTGCTTATGGTGTGTTTCACGCACTTGGCCCTGGGCACGGCAAGGCTGTGTTAGCGGCCTACGTCTTGGCAAATCGTGAAACGGTCAAAAACGGTGCGATCTTGGCATTGTTGTCGGCTTTTTTGCAGGCGCTTGTGGCGATCACCTTAGTTGGTATCGCCGCAGGGGCGCTAAACGTATCGGGGTTGGCGTTAACTCGGGCAACTTGGTGGCTTGAGATCGCCTCGTACGCCATGATGGTGGCGCTCGGCGCCTGGCTCGTTTTTCGGCAGATCATTCGGCCCGTCTGGCGCTGGCTCACAGAGCGACTTGCTCGTGCCTCAACGGCACCTGTAAAAAGCGATGACTCTCATTCCGGCCAGAGTCATCAACGGATCCACCACGACCACCACGACCACCACGACCACCAAGATCACCACGATCACCACCATCACGACCATGATGGTCGCCACGCCCAACAGGATCATCAGCCTTTGCGGGCTCATCAGGCGCATCGCGAGCTGAGTCCGTCTGCTGCGCCCAAGCTTGTAACGCGATTACAACCCCATGATTCGCATCAGCACGATGAGCACTGCGGACATTTGCATGCGCCTGATCCAGCGCTGTTGACCGGGCGCTTAACCTGGTCCAAGGCAAGTTCAGCGATTTTGGCAGTCGGCTTGCGCCCATGCACCGGAGCTATTTTTGTGTTGGTCTTTTCGCTTGCGCAAGGTTTTTTTCTGGCAGGGATTGCCGCAGCGTTAGCGATGGGCTTGGGAACAGGTCTCACGGTGGCTGCGCTGACGACAGCCTCACTCTGGCTGAACCAGGCCACGGTTAGTGTCGTCGGTGGACAACAGCGTCTGGTTGGTCGGGGGCTGCTGCTGGCGGTGCAGGGGCTGGCGTCGGTTGCATTATTGACGCTAGGTATTTTGTTGTTCGGTGCAGCGCTGAATGCTTAGTGTGTCTTCGATTCGATCGCTCATCCGGCAGCGCAGCGCCAGCAGTTTTTGCAGCGACCGTAATTCCGCAGCGTAGCGTCAGCAGTTTTTGCAGCGACCGTACAGAGTCAAGTCGTGATCTTCGATCGTAAAACCCTGTGGGGCAAGGGCTGCTAAATCGGTTGGACACGAGTGAATGTCAAAGACTTTTTGACATGTTTTGCACTGAAAATGATGATGATGCCCGTGACCAGAGAGCTCAAAGCGAGGGTTTTCGCCGGGCAAGACAACTTGCCGAAGCAAGCCCTCGTCAACCATCGTTTTTAAATTTCTGTAGATCGTTGCGATGCCGATGCGCGGCACAGCCTCACACGCTAGCTCGAGCACCTCAAGCGCCAGCAAAGGGCGTCCCGCGCGCTTTAAAGCATCGTGGATGGCAGAGCGTTGAATCGTTGATCTTTCCATGAGCCTTTCTTGAAGAACAAACGCGACACCAGGTCAGCGCCGGCGACTGTCGACAGGGCAATGCGCTGTTGCTACGACGAAAATTAACACAGGCGAGGCAAAGTGCGTGCAGTGATAATGATATTGTATTATCATTATCCAAGATTGCGCAAATTTTTACCTTACGTGATGCGCATTCTCAACCCTAATGACTCAGATTATCCTGCTTTATGCCCCTGGCCTCAGCACAGTCTCCTCGAACGAATGAACCCGCCAGCCCAGTACTTGGGCGGCAACTTGACGCAGCGCATGTGCATCAGACGGTCGAGCAACAGGCTCATGATAAGAGTCAAGGTCAGCCAGCGCTTCACGCCCATCGCCACACGCACGATCATTCGGTGCCGCACACGCACGGCCCACGCCCAAGTGGTTCGCGAGTCGAAGTCAGCGCCGTTTTAGTTGGAGTTGGCGCAAGGGTCTTGGCGGTGTGCGCCCTGCTGAGTCTGTTGTGGTTAGCAATTTTCTGGGCGTTTGTTGGCAATGTCTGATCAGCGTTCGACCCGACTCACGCCTGAAGCGATCGAGATTCAGAATCTGACGCTTGCCTATCAAGGCCACCCTGCGGTGCATCACGTGACGGGGCGTTTTCTGCCTGGCTCGCTCACCGCGATCGTGGGACCGAACGGCGCCGGCAAAAGCACACTGCTCGGTGCGCTCTCTGGTCAACTGCAGGCTGCGGAGGGGTCAATTCACTTTGGACGCGCCCAAAAGTGTGAATTGGCCTATCTTCCACAGCAATCCTCAATTGACCGAGAGTTTCCGATTCGTGTGGTAGATGTTGTGTTGCTCGGGGCCTGGCGCGAGCTCAAAAGCTTTAATCGCGTCACAGCACTGATGCGTGTGCATGCCACTGAAGCCTTGGCTGCGGTAGGTCTGGTTGGGTTTGAGCGTCGATTGATCGGTGAACTGTCCGTTGGCCAACTGCAGCGGGTGTTGTTTGCACGGTTGCTGATGCAAGACGCACCAATTATTTTGCTCGACGAGCCTTTCAATGCACTGGATACGCGTACTGCAGATGACTTATTGCAAGTTGTGCTGACTTGGCATCGACAGGCGCGCACGGTTATCGCCGTGTTGCACGACATGAATATGGTTCTCGCACATTTTCCACAAACACTGTTATTGGCACGCGAAGTCATTGCCTGGGGCGATAGCGCGCAAGCACTCGCACCTGAAAACCTCGCGCGAGCGCGACAAACGTCTGAATATTGGGATGAGCGGGCACCCTGGTGCGCGCGGCCCAGTGATGTGGGGATGGTGCGCTGATGGTGTTTGATTGGTTTGTGTTGGCGTATGCATGGTTCTTTCAGCCTTTCGTTGAGTATGACTTTATGCGACGCGCGCTGGTGGCTTGCCTTGCCATTGGCTTAGCTTGTGGGCCGATCGGTACCATTCTCGTCTTGCGGCGTATGAGTTTGGCGGGTGATGCCATCGCGCATGCAGTGTTGCCAGGTGCTGCGGTCGGCTTTATATTTTTTGGCCTGTCGTTACCCGCGATGACCATCGGCAGTTTTATTGCAGCCGCGCTCATGGCCTTGCTTGCTGCTGCGGTCACGCGCTGGACCGCACAAAAAGAGGATGCTAGTTTTGCCTCGTTCTATCTGATTACGTTAGCACTCGGCGTGATGCTGATTGCAACGTCTGATAGCAAGGTCGATTTGCTTCACTTTCTGTTTGGCAGCGTGCTAGCAATAGACGGTGAGTCGCTATTGCTGATCGGCGGAGCGTCAAGCCTGACTCTGCTCGGGCTCGCAGTGATTTGGCGCCCGTTGATTGTTGAGTGTTTCGATCCTGTTTTTTTACGCTCGGTCGGTGGGCGAGGTGGTTTAGTGCATCAACTCTTTATGTTGATGGTGGTGCTGACCTTGGTATCTGCCTTTCAAGCGTTAGGCACACTCATGGCCGTCGGCTTGCTGATGTTGCCAGCGACAGCTGCGCGGTTTTGGTGTGCCGGTGTTGTGGCCAGAGCGCTGTTGGCTGCTGGGTTTGGTGCGTTAAGCGGAGCAGCTGGGCTGTTGATTTCATACCACGCTAACGTACCCCCAGGTCCCGCGATTGTTTTGTTTGCCGGAGGGCTATATTTGCTCTCGCTTTGTCTGGGTGTACGCGAGAGCCTGCGCCTGGTGTGGTTTCCCGCTCATCAACATAAAGAGGCTTAAAATGCTGAATGTGGTCAACGAACGTCTACAAAAACTTTTTCTGGCGATTGTGTTTTGTTTGGTCACGCCAGTGCTTGCGGCGCAACCCTTGCCTGTTGTTGCGAGTTTTTCGATCTTGGCCGATATGGTGCGCGAAGTCGGAGGCCCGCACATTGAGGTGACATCACTTGTTGGCCCCAACACCGACTCACACGTTTTTAATCCAACTCCTGCAGATGCCAAGCGTATTGCTTCGGCGCGTTTAGTGTTTGTGAATGGTCTGGGCTTTGAAGGCTGGTTGGATCGCTTAGTGAAAGCCTCTGGCTATCGCGGCCCCATTGTGATCGCTAGCAAAGGGGTGAAGAGCCCTCTTCAGCTCAAAGATGACCATCATCACGCGGGCGCTTCTAAAGGGCATGGTCATCAGCATTCGCACGGTGCGCCCGACCCTCATGCCTGGCAAAACTTGGCGAATGCCGAGCGTTACGTTGAGACAATCCGAATCGCCTTAGCAGCAGCGTTGCCAGCGCATTCTGCGGTGTTTGAACAACGCGCCGCTGAATATAACAAACGTATTCGGGCACTGGATCAGGCCACAAAGGCTCAAATTGCTACCGTGCCGGTTGAACGACGCAGGGTGATCACCTCGCACGATGCTTTTGGTTATTTTGCGGCGGCTTATGGCGTGACCTTTTATCCTTTGCAGGGCCTAGCCACCGGTAGCGAGCCGACGGCTGCAGAGGTTGTGCGCGTCATCGATCTGATCAAAAAGAATAAGGTGGCAGCGATTTTTACTGAAAATATTTCTGATCCACGGGTACTCGAACGTATTGCTAAAGACAGTGGCGCTAAAGTCGGTGGTCGTTTGTATGCTGATGCCTTGACTGAGCCAGGTACGGCAGCCGACACGTATTTAAAAATGTTTGAACTTAACGTCTCGACAATCGTTCAGGGGATGTCGGGCAAGGCGAGTCCGTAAAAAAGATATTCATCAAACGCAGGGCGCACTTGCAAATGAGAATCATTATCGTTTAAAATAACGATATGGATCACTTACCGCCAACGCATCGCGCCCACCTCGCCCCTTTGAACGGTGAAAAAAAAGCCTCAACACAAGGCGCTCAGGCGTCCCTCGCAGCAGGGGCGGGCGGCTTAATTCGTTTGTCCACTGCGTGGCTGTTTCGATCTGCAAAAGAAATTGAGATTGAGCATCGCGGTGATTTGTACCGACTTCGGCAAACAGCACTCGGTAAGTTGATCCTCACAAAGTAAGTGTTTCATCGCCGCTAGGTGCGGCAAAATTTTCATCGCACAAGCCAGCCTAAGCCAGCCAGTGCCTAAATCACTTTAGGACATCCATGCTGCGCAAAGCAAATATTGCCATCGCTTTAAGCCTCACCGTTTCAACGCTCCCTCAACAAGCTGTTGCGCAAACTCCGTCATCTCAGGCCGTGACGAACAACCAAGTGGTCGACCCAAGCCAATTAAGTGCTGTCACGGTCAGCGCAACGCGTAGCGCACGAAAGGTTGATGACGTTCCTAGCAGCGTCTCGGTAATCACCGGCGCCACGATTCAAAAAGAAGGTGCCCGTAGTTTAAAAGACGTCTTTCGCAATGAGCTTGACGTCACCGTACCCGTAGGCCCCACGCGCTTTGGCGTAGGCGGTGCAGCGACCGGTCGAGGCGGTCAAGAGGGCGTCAACATTCGGGGGCTAGGTGGCAACCAAGTGCTGATGCTAGTCGATGGCATCCGTATCCCCAATGGTTTCAGTTTTGGTCCGTTTTCGACTGGGCGTGGTGATTTCTTAGATATCGACGGGCTCAAAAGTGTCGAGGTCTTGCGAGGCCCCGCTTCCACACAATATGGCAGTGACGGTTTGGCTGGCGCCGTCACGTTTAAAACGCTCGACCCTAGCGACGTACTTGCGCGAGGTCAAAACGTTGGCGGCTTTGCTCGCTTGGGGTACGCCAGTATTGATCAGGCCGGTTCAGGTACCTTGGCGGTTGCGGGTAAAAATGAAAAGTGGCAAGCGATGATACTGGGTAGTTATCGTCAGGGTCACGAAACCGATAACAAAGCCAACAACGCTGCTAAAAGTATCGATCGCACGACACCTAATCCCGTCGATTACCACAACCGTTATTTGCTTGGCAAAGCCATTCTTACGATCGATGCCGCACAGCAACTTGGGTTAACGATTGAGTCGCAACGCCGAAGCCAACACACCCAGGTGTTCTCAGCCCGCGCCGCGGCACCCGTACCTCTTCGGGGCCTCATAGATCTCACAACACAAGACACGATCGAGCGCGATCGACTTTCGCTCGAGCATCGCTACAACGATGTTAACGCTACATGGATTCAAAGCGCCGAGACGCGTCTGTACTGGCAAGACGCAAAGGTGAATCAATACGCAACTGAGCAACGCAATCGTGCACCCGAGCGTATTCGAGACAACACCTTTCGCACCCAAGTCGTTGGCCTAGCTACGCAGTTTCAAACTAATTTGACTGGATGGGTGAATCAGCGTCTCTCTTACGGGTTAGATCTGAGTCAGGCGCATATCAGCGCCATGCGCGATGGCACTTTTCCACCGTACGGTAGCAAGTTTCCCTCACGACCATTTCCTGACACGACCTACACCTTAGGCGGGGCCTTTTTTCAAAGTGAGATCGAACTAGGTGCCGTGAGTGTGATTCCAGGCGTACGCTTTGATCGTTATGCCATCAATCCATCGACTAAGGGCTACGAAAATCGAGCGCTCGCTAGCCTCTCAGGTCAGGCAGTGACGCCGCGTATCGGAGCGGTCTGGCGACTCGCGTCTGGTTTTGCGCCTTACGCGCAACTAGCTCGTGGCTTTCGCGCCCCCACGCCAGAGCAAGTCAATAACGGGTTTGCGAATCTGGCCTCGGGCTATACCAGTGTCGGTAATCCTGCGCTCAAACCAGAGTATGCAGACAGTTTAGAAATTGGATTCCGAGGAAAGTCTCATGGGCTGCGCTATTCGTTGGCAGGCTTTGAAAATCGCTATCAAAACTTCATCAGTCAAGAAGTCATTGGTGGCGGTGGCCGACCCTCAAATCCCACGATTTATCAATACGTCAATTTAACCAAGGCCAAGATTCAAGGGGTTGTCGCCCAGGTTGAACTGAAAGTTGGACAAAGATGGACACTCCAAACGGGTGCTGCGTACTTGAAAGGGGATAGCCAAATCAATGGAGTCAGCGCCCCAATCAATTCAGTGCAGCCCTTCAAAGCAATGTTCGGTTTGCAGTACGACGCAGGCGAGTGGGGTGGTCAAGCGACCGTGCTTTATAGCGCGGCAAAAGATCCCAGTCGTATTGCACCAGGCAGAACCTCTCAGTTCGCGTCACCTGATTACACAGTGCTTGACCTTGGTGTGTACTGGAAACCGTCAACCAATCTGACCCTGAATGCCAACTTGAATAACGCCCTAGATACTAAGTACTGGCGTTGGTCAGATGTCAGTGGCCTGACTGAAAACAGCCGTATTGCCGATGCGTATACCGCTGCCGGGCGCACAGTCCAAGTATCCCTGCGCTACGACTTCTAAAATTTTGACTTCCCGGAGACTCTTATGCAAGGTCCTGTTCAAACGATCCCTCAGGCTTTTTCTCGTTTAAAAAATCAAGGGTTCATCCGTCAACTCGATGCGGCGCAACGGCTCAATTTGTCAGAGGGCGAACTGATCGCCGCGCACATCAATCAAGATAACTTCTGGCGGGCTTTGAGCCAACTCGACGTCAGTGGCGTTGACTTGACTTGCACTCCGCCTAAGAGCGAATCAGCTGAAATATCCGTGGTAGAAGACCTAAGTGCGTTGCGTTTACGCCCAGACTGGCACGCGCTGATGGGGTTACTAGAACCGATCGGTGAAGTCATGGCACTGACCCGAAACGCGTCGTGCGTACACGAAAAAATTGGTGTTTATCAAAACGCCACGTTGACGGAACGAGTGGGCGTGATGGCGTCAGCCAATATTGATTTACGCGCTTTTTATTCTAAATGGGCGCACGGATTCGCGGTGTCTGAAATAACCACTCGTGGCCGACAACATAGCTTTCAATTTTTTGATATGTCTGGCGTCGCCATTCATAAAATTTTCTTGCGCGAAAATAGTGATGTCCAAGCCTATCAAAGACTCGCGAAGCACTTTGCAGATGGTTCACAACAACCCGGCCTTTACACCGAAAATCCTGTACCTAAGTCACCCGAGCAACCCGACCAGCAAATCGATGTTCAGGCTCTGCATCAAGCTTGGGCCGCTCTACGTGATACGCACGACTTTTTTGCGTTATTGAAATCTCATGGCGTCTCGCGTGTGCAGGCATTGCGGCTTGCGCAGCCTAAGTTCGTTCAGCGGGTACATTGCGCAGAAGTTCTTAGGGTGTTGACGGCTGCAGCCGCGCGCGAAATTCCGCTCATGGCTTTTGTTGGTAACCACGGCATGCTCCAGATTCACTCGGGGCCTATTCACAAGGTCTGGTATGCAAAGCCATGGCTAAATGTGCTGGATGACAGCTTCAATCTTCACCTTCGAATGGATCATATCGATACCGCGTGGATTGTGAAGAAGCCGACAGTTGATGGTGTGGTCACCTCTTTTGAGATATTCGATTCGCAGGGTGATGCGATTGCGATGTTGTTTGGTTTACGTAAACCAGGGCAGCCAGAGCTCAATGCGTGGCGAGATCTTCTTGACGAGATTCAAGAAACACAACAAGCTTGCGCGGCGTAGTGGCATGATCTCGAACGCTTCGCAATTTCCAGGTCTGTTGTCGCGCCGCCAGGCTTTAGGCTATCTTGCGGGGTGCGCCGCAGCTGCTATCTCGGCGTGCCCGTCAATAGTGCGCGCGTCGCCGCGTAAACGAGTGGTATCTATCGGGGGCGCGTTAACCGAAATTTTGTTTACGCTTGAAGCGGACAACGATCTGGTCGGTGTTGACTCAACTTCAATTTATCCACCCCGTGCCCTAGGCTATCCAAACGTGGGCTACGCGCGACAATTGTCAGCTGAGGGTGTGTTGTCGTTGAGGCCTTCGCATATTTTCGCAACAGAAGAGGCTGGGCCACCTGCAGTACTTAAGCAAATCGCCGCTGCCGGAACGCGCATTACGTTGCTACCAGCAAAGCATCAATATGTTGGCTTACGGCAACGGGTACTGGGCGTGGGTCGGTTACTCGAACGAACCGAAACGGCACAGCTCGTTCTTGAGCAGCTTGATTCGACTTGGGATCAAGTGAAGAGGCAGGTTGCTACGCAAACAAGGGCTTCAGCCGTGCGATCTGTGCGCGTCCTGTTTGTGCTGGCGCATTCGCCTGCTCAGGTTTTGGTTGCAGGGGCCTCTACTGCCGCACAATCAATGTTGCGGTACGCTGGTGCAACCAATGCAGCGCGAGGCTTCAAGGGATATAAACCCATCACGCCTGAGGGGATGATTGCAGCACAACCTGATTGCGTTTTGGTGACCGAGCAAGGCTTGCATGCCGCAGGCGGTCTTGAGGCGATCTTAGAGTTACCTGGGCTCGATCAAACACCAGCGGGGCGCGCGCAGGCCGTGATCGCGATGGATGCTTTGCGCTTGTTGGGCTTTGGTCCACGCATGCCCGAGGCAGTGCTGGCGCTTCATCAAGCCTTTCACGCGCTATGAGTCACCTTCGGC
>CAMCII010000046.1 GCA_945874505.1 Bordetella parapertussis
CTCATCTCCAACATCCGCCTGTTGGCGCTGGTCGGTGCTGCCGATGTCGAAGCCGTGCGCAGCATTAACCAAGTGCTTCAGCCCTGAAGGAGCGCGCTGCTTCAGGGCGTCTGAACGGTGAAGATATCGATGGTGG
Source organism: Bordetella parapertussis (assembly GCA_945874505.1). Taxonomy (GTDB): domain Bacteria; phylum Pseudomonadota; class Gammaproteobacteria; order Burkholderiales; family Burkholderiaceae_B; genus Zwartia; species Zwartia parapertussis_J. The sequence goes on from CAMCII010000046.1 coordinate 137, forward strand.
TTTGCGTTCCGCGCAGTGTTATAGCGCCCAACGGCAGCGTAGCGTGTTGCTTGAGCAAAGCATTGGCGGCCGCACCGATCACCAGTTGGGTCGGCAGGTCTCGAGCGGCAGACTCTAGGCGCGAGGCGAAATTAATACAGTCCCCCACCGCCGTGTAGGTGCTCCTGAAGGCGGTCCCTAAATCGCCCACCAGCGCCCGCCCGCTTTCAATCCCTATGCGCACCTGTACCGGTGCAAAACCAGCACGTTGCCGCTGTTTATTGAATTCCCTCACTTCATCCAAGATGGCCAGCCCAGCGGTAACTGCGCGGTCGGCTTGGTCAGGGCAGAGCAGGGGTGCACCCCAAAAAGCCACCAAACCATCACCGCTGTACTTGTCCAGCGTGCCGTGGCCCTGAAGAACCGGACGCGTCAGGCATGCCAGAAAATCCTTGGTCAAGTTGGCCGCATCGCCAAGTGACATTGATGAGGTCGCGCGGGTGTAGCCCTCCATGTCTGCAATCAGCACCGTCACATCGCGCAGCGTGGGGGTCAGGCTGTGTTTTAACCCCAGACGCACAATTTCATCGAGCACCGGCTGCGCAACGTAATGTGAAAACGTCGCCATCAGGCGTCGTGATTTACGCTGTGCCTGCCACCACTCATGCGGCACTGCTACCACCAACAAAAAGAAGTAAGCCCATAGCGGCGCCGTCACCGACCACTCCGCTTGCCGCACTATCCCGGCAAAGGCCAGACCCAGCCAGCTCACCACCATCCCCAGCAGCAGCAGCAGCGCGCCCCAAGCTGGTAACCGGCTGATGAAAAAAACCGCTAGCCCAATGCTCAGCACGCTCCACACCAGCAGCCACACCCGGCCAGACCAAGGCGCCAGTGCACGCCCTTCAGCCAAGTCCAACAGCCCAGTCAAGCTGGCTGCATGCACCATCACGCCGGCACTGATAGGCGCCAGCGGCGTGCTGACCCGGTCGCCCAGCCCCAGCGCCGAAGAACCGACCAATACATAGCGTCCCTTTATCAGGGCTTTTGGGGCAGTTTCACGCAAAATATCGGTGGCTGAAATAACGGTGTAGGCAGACTGTGCATGGCTGTAAGGGACGCGCCACATGCCGAGCGGGTCACCATGCGCGACAGGCGTAGACGGGTTAGCGCAAACCAACAAAGCGCTGGCCAAGTGAGGGTAATCTTGGCCTTGGAAGCGGGTGCGGGCCGGTAACCGGCGCAGCACGCCATCGGCATCGGGTTGGTAGCCAATATCACCCAAACAGCGCGCCCCCGACAGACCGGCATGGTTGGCAATAAAGCCATACGCATTGATGGCCCCCGGCGCAGGTTGAGGGCTCGGTACGCCGCCACCCAGTTGCCCTTGCATGATGATTGAACTGCGCGGTGTGTAGTCAAAAATCTGGGCCAACGCCACTGGTCCATTCGCTGCGAGTGAAGCCAACCGGGCATCGCCTTGGGTATCGCCCGGTTCGGTAAAAACAATGTCCAGCCCCACGGCACGTGCTCCGTAGGTGCTCAGCAGAATTTCAACTAAGTCGGCCACCTTCTGACGTGACCAGGGCCAAGGGCCGATGTCGCTTAGCGCTCCTTCGTTGATGTCAATCACCACCAGCCTGTCTTCCGGTTGAGGCTTGGCCTGCAATTGCAGGGCGGTATCGCGAAAGGCCTCGTCAAGATTCACCACAAAACCTGGACGCAGCCACTCCATCGACATGGTTAGCAAGCAAGCCACCAAGCCAATACCAAGCCGTGCCAGCCAAAGCGGCGCGATGCCCCTAGCCATCTGGCTGCGAATCTATTGCCCCAATCCTTTTCAGAGGCATCAATAAAGGCGTGGCGGTGACTGAGATTTTCATAGGAGACTGATAGTTGTAGTCTTATTCGGTTGGGCTGATCGATTGGTTGACGGCCTTGCTCAGCTCCTCTGGCTGGCGCACGATGAGCCGGCGCAAGTCTTTTTCCACCACACCTTTTTGCAGCAGGATCTGGATCGCGCGTGAAACTGTCTCACGACTGGTGTTGACCATGATCGCGATTTCCTGCTGAGTTGGCATTTTCTCAATCACCACCAAGCCACCGGGCGCCGATTTGGCAAACTGGTTCAGCAATGCAAAAACGCGCTGAAAGGCACTAGGTATGCCCAGAATAGATCTGTAATTGGCTGCAGAACGAATGCTCGACGCCATTTTTTTGAACATACGCTCGGACACTAGAGGGTTGTTGTGAATCAGTGCCAATGCTATGGTGCGTGGCAGCAAAGCGATCAACGATTTTTCGCTCGCCACAACCGACGCTGACCGTGGCAAACCATCGATGATCGACAACTCGCCAAAGTAGTCGCCGGGTATCAAGAAACTCAAGCCAATCTCGCGCCCGTCTTCAGTCAAGTCCACCGCCTGCAGGCGACCTGCCAGTACGAACAGCAAGTGTTCGCCGGCGTCGCCCTTTTGTACTGCATAGCTGCCACGTTCCAAAGTTCGAAATTGCAAAGAGACGGCCATTTCACCCAGAACTTTGGCGTCAACGCCCGCCAGCAACGGTATGTTTTGAAGGTGTACCGTTATGGTTTGCTTCGTTTTGGAAGCCTCGGGTGCAACCGGAGTGGTCATGGCCTACTCTTTTCCTACCCGCACCATATCTGCAGCCACCATCATCGTGATCAATGCAGTTTTATTTTGATTTGCCAATTTTGTGTTCCTAGTAACGGTAAAAATTCAACAATGTCGCGTCCATCGGCAGCTCAGGCTGCCAGCCTATGCCTGTGGACATTTTGGCATGGTCACCTTTGACCAAGGCAGGCCCTAACAGCTGTGACATTGAGTTTTCGTGATGATCACATTCAAGTTCGAAGTGAAACGAAGGATGAATCATCATTGCATACGTTCTGAATCCTAATCTTTTGCGAATAGGGATATTGACATCCAAGTGAATCCAACATTCATTTAGGCCACCAATCCAAGGCTATGCCCAGCGTCGATGTTTGGTAGTTAAAGAAACTCAAGGTGTCGTGATTGCTGCCATAGCGCGCCGTCAGCCGGAGATGTAGATCTTCACGCAACTGGTAGCGCCAGGCAGCATTCCAAGAGGCAAGATTAGGACGCCGCTTAACATCCCCAAAAAAGGCGGGGCTGTAGGCCGATTCGTCTGACAGCCAAGTTTGTCGGTGAAAAAGCTCCACCAACTGACGAGGTGTCATTTGCCATTGGCTCGTCAATTGCAAAACCTGCCCACCACTGTTGCCGCCAGGGCGATTACGCAATGCTGTGTCCTTGATTAGTCCAAACTCCCCCAGCAATCGCAAGTCAGCCGAGGAACGCCATTGGAGCAAAACACGAACATCAACCACATGCGCTCGATAATCTGGCATATTCAAGTAGTCCCGATCAGTCAAGGTGGCAGTACCGCCGGCCTCCCAAGATCCATCATGAGACACCGACCGCATTGCCGAAATGCTGGCTGACGTAGCCGTGAGATAAGATTTTTGGTCTAGTGAAAGATGACTGATATTGCCTATGACATCGACATTAAAAGCATCTTTTTTGAACCGATACCCTACTTTGGCGTCCCCCAGCAGATTGTCATAATCATTGCTCCCATCGTAGTCAACCTGCTGAATAAACACCCCGCCATGCCAGCCGATCGGCGAGTTAGATCTTGATACCCCCGCCTCTAGTACCCTGAAACCATCGTTACGCGGACGCGTACTCTCCGCTAGTTGAAGTGTCAGATTGAGCGGGGCGAGATAAAAATACTCGTCCCTCGGCCCTTGGTTTAAATTATGCGCGTACCCTATGCCCGCCGTTGCGAAACCTCTCCAAGCTGAAGCGGGGACGCGACAGTTTTCTCGATAAAAAGAAATCAGCTTTGCAATCGCCGGTGGCAATTCCGAGAATTGAGCTAATTTATCAAAACGAGTTTGGGCTTCCTGTTGCTTATTTGACTGACAGTAAACGATGGCCAAGTCCAAAAGTGCCCCTAGATGCAAAGGCGAGCGCTCAACCAAAATACTCAAATTTCTGATTGCTTCTTTGGTTTCGCCATTGCGCATGTGTGACTGAGCTTGCTCGTAAAGTAGCTCATCAGAGACTTGACTACTGGCATCAGCCGACCATACCGACCCCATCAGAATCAACAGACACAGCAAACATTGACCAGTGTGGCGAACACAGGTAGCCGTCCACAGAACAGCATTCATGCGATAAATATTATGAGTTGGTCGGCACACTGTAACTGTACCCCTGCGCAAAGGATTCACGGTCGTCGAGCGATCAGGTATACATTTTTCCCAAATACCTTATTGCAAATAAAATCTGCAAACCGACTTAAGGGGAATACGTAACGGTCATATAAAATTAATGCGCCTCGATTGATGGCGCCACTGTCGTTGCCGAACATCCTAAAAAGAAGAGAGGCAAAAAAACCAGCGCTATCAACATACTCATTTCTGTCGACGGTAAAGCCCGCTAGCCGTACCTTCTCTGCCAAAGTTGAACGAGTGTATCTTCTGATGTGCCCAACACTTTTATCCATACTAGAATAAAGAACATCAAACGCTGGAACATAAATCAATATATGACCACCCGGCTTTATTTTTTGATAACAGGCCTCGAGAACTTCTAAATCATTCTCAATGTGTTCTAGTACATTCAAGGTGTAGAGAAGATCAATACTCTCATTTTCGAAATTGGCAATAGTTTCTGAAGCTGGTAGGCCTAGTGCCAAAATACGGTCGAGTTGTCTATGGTCTGGTTCTACACAGTGAACCGCGTGTCCCGCCATTGCTACCTGTTTTGAAAATGTGCCGATTCCAGCGCCGAAGTCTACGACCAAATCTCCCGATTTAACTTCCTTGCGAATGAGAGATACAAGAAAATCGTTGTAATTAATTGCGTCAGCCATGACCTCTAAATTTTCTGTTCCAGAGTAATCAGCCATGAAGAACCTTTTTTGAATAAACCCAGTAACGTGTGCCTGTAAAGTTAATGACCAGTCCAAATATGGCGCCAACAGCTAGAGGAATAATAGGCTGACTCTTTAAACTTGCTGCAGCCATAATGAGTAGAGTAAAAATTAAAAGATTTACGCCGCCTCCTGTGGTCTGCACCAAAAGATAGCGGACATACTCTAAGCTTTTTCGCCGATCGGGATCTACCTCTTGTCGAAAAACAATTTTACGATTCAAGACCCAGGTTGTCATTGTCGCTGATGAAAATGATATCAGCCGCCCAAGGTAAATATCCAAGCCATAGTATTGTGACAGCAGCGTCAAAATACCTGCGTCCACCAAAAATCCAACACTCCCTACAAACGTAAAATAGATTAACTTTTGCATAGAAGCTGTTCTGATGGCTAGAATTTTTTCCGTCATACCAACGGAAAGTTTAAAATTTGCCGTTCATTGTCTAACCGCTTCTGGTAGACGATCGAATCCAGTATCAAACCCACTCCAAACATTGACGCAGCAACAATCTCCAGCCCAGTCGCCAGAATCGCCAAAGGTACGTGCCGAATGTACTGGTACTGTATCCAGTCCTGAATGACAGGCACTGCGGCCATCAGTCCCGCTAAAAAAAATAACATCGATAACCATCCAAAAAAAACAAATGGCTTGTAATAGCGCAATATCTGCATGATGACAAACAGCACCCTGGCACCATCACTGAACGTGTTCAATTTGGATACGCTGCCCTTAGGCCGGTCTTTGTACTCAATAGGAATCTCGATAATCCGATACCGCTTGTCAAGCGCGTGCAGTGTCATGTCAGTTTCTATTTCGAAACCCTCAACCAAGATGGGGTAATTCTTGACGAAGCGCCGGCTGAAGACGCGGTAGCCGCTCATGATGTCAGCCAGTTCAGCATTGAACAAACTGTTCACAAGGCTGCGCACCAACCTGTTACCAACGCCATGAAGGGCGCGTTTATTCTCGGCCGCATAATGTCCAGCACTGTGACGGTCACCCACCACCATGTCAGCACGGCTCTCAACCACGGGTGCTAAAAGATCTCTAACTCGGTCTGCAGGGTAAGTCAGATCCGCATCTGCCAGCACATACAAATCTGCATCTATCTCCAAAAATGCGCGCCTGACAGCATTTCCCTTGCCTTTGCGTGACTCGTTCAAAACCCCGCCCAAGCAGCCAAGTGACGACAAAGTAGTCCGTGCAATGCTCTCGGTTGCATCGGAAGATCGATTGTTGATAACCCAAATGGCAGCCTCCGGCAAAGCTACATGAAACGCTCGCACTGTTGCCTCAATCGTCAGCTCCTCGTTATAGGCTGGAAGTATGAGAGCGATCTTCATCTCTGTAGCGGCGTCTTCGTGACGACTGGCCGTTTTTGTTTGCATAGTTTTCCCCGTGAAGGTCATGTTGTTCGCAAGCACTATTTGCCTGCACGAATGCCAATCTGTACCAAGCCCAGGCCCAAGGTTCGGGTGTCTTCACTGATGCCTAGCGCCAAAGGTGTAGCCTTCTCGGGTACCAACAGAACCAGTTTTTTTTCGCATTCCCCCTGATTATTGAGGTTGATCCGAACGTCTTCATCAAATTCGCCTAGCGTTATGGTTGCCTGGCTTGAGCCAATGAGTAACCTCACTGGCTTACCGATATTGGGGCCAAAGGCATGGCCACGAACGTCAATCAGCAGTTTGCCTTTTGGCAGGCAATTGGCAAAATGAATAGTCACTTGGTCACTGTCTGACCAGCGCCCCCATGTCTCCTGCGCGGCCAGTCCACTCAAGTTCAGTAACGAGGGTGGTAGCAACTGTTCGCCATCTCGAAAGTCAAGCGCAATTGGCTCCATGAAGGTTTGCTGCCCCGTTAACTTTGTTGCAATTTCGCAGATGACATAAACGTCAATGTCTGTTCGAAAATGAAAGCATTTCAAATGCGTGTTGCTAGGTTCAAAACCAAATGGCTCGAGCAGCTCCCAGAGCGATTCCCCTGCAACGGCCTGTCTGAGCAATATTCGAAGCGGTCTTGCATCTGGCTTGGCTAAGGCAACTGCAATTAACGCATCGGCTTGCCTTGAAAGTGTACCGAGTCCAAAAAATCGGCTGTCCTTATGAAGAAATGGCAATAGATAGGTAATCGCATGACCAACGACCAGATATCGCGCAGGCGTACTCACTTGTTCCGCCGTGAAATGAACACCAAACGGATTGATTTGCGTAACCCGCGCCTGCATATGCCCCCAATTCGGTATTTTGATGGCCACGCCGCTCAAAAAAACGCTTCCCGCAAGCAGCCAAACCACGGTCCGATTGTTAAGAATCAATTGCGACAGAAGTACCCAAATGCCAAATCCGAACAATACCTCAATCGGAATCATGTACCGCTGATAGGCAAAAAACGTTGCCCAAAGTAAAAAAGAAATTCCTAAAAAATAGACAAAAGAAAGTGCGACATAGTTGAGGCCCAATAATCGTCTTTTGAGAATCAACAACACCGCTGTCAATGTTGCAAACACTGTAAAAATGAATAGACGGAAGTCAGCAAACAAAAATTCAGACGTTTTAACCGTCCCACTGGTACTTTCCGAAAGGTAGCGTAAAAACTCACCTATCGACTCAAAACGCCAGCGCATGTCACGGAAATTGACGAAGTCAAAATAAGGCGACATAAACCATGCGTTGTAAAGAGGGAAAAGTGGACTTCCCCAGTCTTGTAACAAATAGACATTCCACCAAAGTGTTGGTAAAGCCCCAATCGCTAGCCCGGTCAAAAACGGCAGCGTTTGCCGCACGATGGTGCGCAAGCCGTCTGGTGCGTAAACGCCGACCAAGGCCACCGAAAAAGCCAGGGCAAATGGGGTATTCGTCAACTTCAGCCCCACAGCAAGGCCGAAACAAATACCCGCACCCATCAACATGCGAAATACTTTCTTCTCGCCTTGCGCAAAGCCGCGCAAACCGAGGTGCAGCCCCAGCAGCACCAAAGGCGTGATGGTGGCGTCAGCGAATGAGGTTCCGAGTTCACTCCACCACAGCGGAGCCAGCAGGCATAGGGCCAAAGCCCAAAATTCTGCAATGGTTACTCTGGTAAAACCAAGGGCGGTCCCTAGCTGACGACCAATCAGCACCAGCAAAGGCAGCGCCAATAAATGGATACCTGCCATCAACCAGGCACTTGCCGGAAATGGCAGTTGCGACAGCGCCAGATACGAAAAAATATTGGGTACTGGGTTCAGAAACGACGGCAAACCAGATGGCGCAATGTCACCCTTAAAGTTGCCATTTAGTAACGCGTAGCCCGAAAAATAGTGGTAATTGAGAAGGTCCCAGTTAGTATCTTGCCCCCGCAAGTAAACCCAAGCAAATGCAATAAACCCCACAATACTCACAAATAACCAGATTGGGTGGACCTTAAATGATATAGGCCTTAGTCGCAAAATGATGCTCCTTTTGCAACAGTCTTAGCGACTGGTGGCCTGCTGCGTAAGCGGCGTAATCATCAGGCCCGTAGCGTGGCTGAAGACGTCCTCCGCACACTTCGGCCAACTCATGGGCTGGTAGCTTTCCTTGATCCGAGCTTCTTTGTTAGCCACCAAGGAAGGGTTATTGAAGTACCAGCGAAGTCGCTCCGCCCAAGCTGGCACATCCCAAGGGTCCACATAGTCGACCAAATCGCCCCCTACCTCAGGTATGGACGCCACGCCTGAGGCCAAGCAGCACTTACCTGCGGCCAAGCTCTCGGCCACCGGTAACCCCCATCCCTCGTAAAGCGAAGGAAACACGGTCATAAGCGCATGCTGGTAAAGCCTCGCCAAATCGGCGTCGTTGACGTGGTGCAGCAACTTGATCAAGTCTTTGGTCCGCGGGTCAAGTTGCAAGTCCGCCATCAAATCGTTGACGCCCCAACCTGGCATGCCAACAAATACCAGCAGCGGCAAATTAGCCTCACCCGCGTCGACCAGCCGCGTGTACGCGCGGTACAGGGTTTCGTGGTTTTTACGCCGTTCAATCGTGGACACAAACAATACAAAGCGCTGCCCCAACAGAGCCGCCACATCACTGGCGATCACATCCGTTGCGATCACCGGCAATTGACACCCCAGCTTGATGACCGACATGTCCGGAAGCGGCGCGCCTAGCTCGCCCAACAGCACTTTCAAGTCATTTAGGGAGGATTCAGAGATGCACAGTACTTTGTCAGCACACCAAGCCAGATCTGCAAAATAACGGGCAAACGAAGCCGCCACGTCGCCCACGCAAAGGTGCGGAAATTTGACCGGAATCACGTCATAGCAAAACAGCACCACTTTGAACTCTAGGTTTCGCTTCTGCTTGTACAGATAAACCAAATCTTTTTGGTCCCAGTCCAATCCCATTGACACATAAACGTCACCCGATCTGAAGGGAACTGGCGGTCTTTCGGCTGTGGGCGCGCCAAATCCAGGATCCGTCATAGCTGAAAAACCAGCTTGCGGCGGGCGTACAAAAGTTTTTAAAGCATGACGCAACTCGCGGTAACCCCGCAGTGCCGCAGCAAAAGACTCTCTACGTCGCGCCACAAACTCAAAAGCAGATGCCCTTAGACCCGCTGGAAGCCGGTTGATTAGCCGCAATACCAGCGCCTTGACGCGGCGCTCCAGCGGCACAGCGGGCACCACGTGGGGGGGAGGAGGCTGGTTTTTGTGGACCGCCGCAGATCGACCTTGAATGCCAGCCAGAGCAACACGTAATTCAGCGGCGCTGACCTCTTGGTAGCCTCTCGTGGCATGAAAGCGACAGAAACGAACCGAACCAACAGCCGCCTCAAGCCGCTGCAAACCATAGGCTGCGCACTCCGCCTCCACCCTGACAATACCCACAGCCGGGCGATGCCACACCATCACCGTGCTGACATCTAGCCAAATAATTTTCATAAAGCGCTCACACCTTTCAGAGCCACAGCAGCAGCCGCTGGAATAGAGGCCAGACACCGGTCCCAGCGCAATGCCTCTCTTTGCGATAAGGCCCCTGCATGCGGGGCTGTTGACGCTCGCGGACGCGCTAAAACTTGTCTTATGCTCGTTTGAAACACTGCTGGGCTGGGCGCCACAACCACCTCTGGCAAGTCCAAAAAGTCTTCATAGCCCCGAAAAGCGGCCTCGGACCCAACCACATAAGCCCCCGAAAAAAGCGCCTCTGCCGTTTTTATATTCGACCCGCCACCATGCGGAATTGGCAACAAAAACGCATGAGCCAAAGTTTTTACCGCCGCTAAGTCCTCATCCGACAAAGTACCCAGTAACTCAAGTCTCGAAAGATTCAGACTGTGCCAACGCTTTGCCGCCAGATGCTGGTGTAGGTTAGAGCACACACTCCCGGCCACCACCAATCTGCTGTCAGGGGGAAAACAACCCAAAGACGGCCCCACACAATCCGAGAAACCCGTGAAATTGGGAGGATGTGCGCTGGCCACATAAAGCATCCAAGGTGCTTTTGGCAAGCGTATTCGCCAATACGCCAAGCGTTCTGGAGAGGCCTGCCAAGGCGATATGCCATTGCTCGCCAGCAACGTGTGCCGCGCACCCCAACTCGCTAAAGTTGCCAAGTCTGACTTCGTCACGGCCAGCGCCACATCAGCCTCACAAGCCGCTCGACGCTCAAGTGCATCAATGTCAGCGATTACCTGCGCGGAGTCAGCCACTCCGTAGCTGGTCAAAATTTCTAGTTTCAGGCGCGCCTCAATGTTTGCCGAGCCATAAATCAGGATCGTCTTCTCAAAGCCCGGCAACTGCTTGATCCGTTTGGCCAAAGGCCACAACCAAGGTTGCTCAACATGAATAGCATCCACCACGGGAGGTAATTGGCGCACTACAGCAGCAAAGCCACCATCATCTGCCGCTGCATAAAGACCCGTCAGCAAGTCATTCACGAGTGGCACATCGCGCCCCTTAAACTGCCTAAAAGGTGAGTCGACCGGAAAGGGTAAATCGCGTGGGCCTTGGCGCTGCGCACCATAGCCCTCAGGCTCGTAAATCGCCATGCTCTCAACCTGCCAGTTGGCCGCCTCAAACGCATGGCCTATGTTGGCCAACCTGACCTGGCCACCATGGCGGGGTTCCACAATAGGATACGTACTTAACAGCAAAACGGTGGGGTTCATGGTTTAGATTTTAAAAATTGAGCCAACCGTTGACGCACATGACGCGCAGCGTCACCTAACCAACGCATGGGTGCAGTGATACGCCAAGATCTGCTACCCAATATACCTTCAAGCTGTGTTTGCACTTGACTCAACTGCTCGCCAAACTGCGCAACAGCTTTCTCCAACTGGTCGCTACGCTCAACTAACTGGTCGCTACGCTCAACTAATTGCATGTTGAACTGCGAAGTCTGTGTGTCGTAGCGCCTTGCCAGCGAGTCCAGCGACAAGCCGTACTTCGCGTTAAAAGGCGCGTCAAATTCAGCCATCAACGCTGGCGGCGCATTTTTTTGCGCCACCACCGCATAGTCGGGGCTAACGCCACTGAGCACATCCATCAGGGCGACCTGGCTGTCGCCATGCAAATCAGTTGCCTCCTGCAAATACAAGACTTTGCTGCGGCAAAAACCCGCATGCTCCGCCACAAACTCTAACAAGGCAGCAGGCAGCGGGCGCAGATGCGTTGGGTCCAGATAAAAGCTGGACGTGCCTACTGTTAAATTTTCAGAGTTAGGGGTCTCCAGCACCAAAAGACCGCCCGGCACCAATACGCGCAATGCCTCTTGCACCAAGATCTGAACTGCCTCAAAAGGCAGGTGCTCAACCAGATGAAAAGCCGACACCAAAGCCAAGCTCTCAGACGGCAGCTCCTTGAGCGTGGAAAGCGCATCTCCCAACTGCCCCGTCAAGCCGCGCTCTTGGCAGGCGGCCAACATGCCTTCATTTAGATCCACGCCCCAGGCATCAAAGCCAGCACCAGCGAGCACTTCAAGCCACTCACCCCGACCGCAACCTAAATCCAGCGCCTTGGGGGTCTGAAACGCAACCGCCAGCGGGCGTAAAAATAGCTGGTAGACAACCAATCGCGCTGAAATCAACGAGCGTGATCCGCGAAACCTGTCTTCAAAGGCACGGTAAAAAAAATCATTCATCGCATAATCTCAATCACTGGTTCTAGCCAGTTACACCCCACGAATGTCCGACCCTCTATATTTGCAACGGTGAACATAAGCGCCAAATCGCGCCACTGATAGTTATCCAGCAAATGGTTGTCACTGCTGGTCAGCGCAGTCGTGACCGAATAACTACCTGGCCCAAAATTAGCAGGAAAAGTAAAGTGGTATGCAACCAGCTCGCCAGCCTGAAGAGCTTCCAGCGGCCGCTCCATGTGGTGCGTGTTGGTGCCATACATGGCTTGCCCCAGACGGTCCTTGATCATGTATCCCAAAACCAAGCGGGCTACCGGCGCATGCAAACGTACTTGCACCCGCAGGGTCACGCGTGCACCTACCGCCGCCACCTCAATCGGTTCTCCACGCGCATTCAGCAGTTTAAGAGCCTCCACTGTGGCTTCGCCCGTACCCGAGGTGGTTTGCACCCGTCCATCAGCCAACGTGGTTTGCTTCACGGTTGAGTTTTCACGCTCGGCAATCAAGGCGTTGTAAAAATCCATCACCTCTTCTGGGCGACCCTCTCGCGCCAAGTGGCCAGCGTCCAACAAAATAGCCCGGTCACAAATGGCTTGAATCGCATTGCGGTCATGGCTGACAATCAGCAAAGTCGTGCCCAGTTGGCCAAACTGCCTGATGCGCTCAAAACTCTTGTGCTGAAAATACGCATCACCTACCGACAGCGCCTCATCCACGATCAACACATCAGGACGCTTGGCGGTGGCCAGACTGAAAGCCAGACGCATTTGCATGCCACTGGAATACACCCGCACAGGCTGGTCGATGTAATCGCCAATTTCTGCAAAAGCCTCAATTTGCGGCATCAGTGCCGTTATTTCAGATCCACTGAGCCCAATCAATTGCCCCGCCATGAAAGCGTTTTGGCGACCCGTGAAATCAGGGTGAAAACCCATACCCAGCTCTAGTAACGCCGTCACTCTCCCTGAAATCTGCACGCCACCCGTAGTGGGCTGTGCGGTGCCAGTGATTAGCTTTAATAAAGTACTTTTGCCCGCACCATTGATACCAATAATGCCCACCGCCTCGCCAGGATCAACGCGAAAACTAATGTCCTTCAGGACCCACTTTAGAGTGTGACGCAGCCCTAAAAAAGGCAGAACCCACTCGGCCAGCCGCGACCAACGCGTGCCGTACTGCTTATATGCCTTGCCTAAGGAGGTAACTTGTATGGTGCCCATTAAATGGCACCTTGAATCAAGGCTTTCGGCATCACAGCTCGTCCACCATCTCACCGGCCCGCTTGCGAAAAAGCTGCATGCCCAACAGGCACAGCAGCAGTCCCAACAATCCGGTAGGCACTAGCGTGCCCCAATCGGGCCATAACCCACTCACCAAAATGCCTTGGTAAGCAGTTATAAGCGGCGTCATGGGGTTCAGGGCAATCAAACCTCGAATCCCTTCATGCACCGCATTCAGTGGATAAACGATGGGCGTGAACCAAAACCAAAACTGTAAGACGATGCCAAAAAGTTGCCCCACATCCCGGAAAAACACATTTAATACCCCCAATGTCATCCCCAAACCCGTTGCAAAAATAACCTGTAGCACCAACACCGGGAAAACAGCCAAATATGCCCATCCTGGAAAATTGCCGCTCAAAACCAAAAAAAGTGTAAAAAGCAGAAAAATAATTACAAAATTGAGTGTGGCACTCAACACCATAACAATAGGCAAACAGAGACGAGGAAAGCTCAATTTTTTGAGCAAATTGGCGTTATCCAAAA
>CAMCII010000047.1 GCA_945874505.1 Bordetella parapertussis
TCGTATCACCATGCCTTTAAACAATTTGTAGAGGGTGGCTGGCAAGGCTTGCGTCATCCAGAACAATGGGGTGGCCAGGGCCTGCCCAAACTGTTGGGCTGCGCAGCAACCGAAAATTTAAACGCAGGCAATTTGGCGTTTTCGTTGTGCCCTTTGTTGACCGATGGCGTCATTGAGGCGTTGCTGCTGTCGGGCTCTGATAAGCAACAAAAACTGTATATCGAAGCGTTGGTTCAGGGTAAATGGACCGGTACGATGAACTTAACTGAGCCGCAGGCTGGTTCTGATTTGTCGTTGGTGAATACGCGCGCTGTCGCGCAGGCGGATGGCACCTATCGCTTGTTTGGTCAAAAAATTTACATTACGTTTGGCGAGCATGATCTCGCTGAAAATATCGTGCATCTGCTGCTGGCTCGTATGGCTGATGCGCCGCCGGGTGTAAAAGGGCTCTCTCTGTTTGTGGTCCCAAAGGTGCTGGTCAACGACGATGGCTCGTTGGGTGCGCGTAATGATGTCTGGTGCGCGTCGATCGAACACAAGTTAGGGATCCACGGCAGTCCGACTGCTGTGCTGCTGTTTGGCGACGAGAAAGGCGAGGTCGGTGCTGGTGCGATTGGTACGCTGGTTGGTCAAGAAAATCGCGGGCTCGAGTACATGTTTATCATGATGAACGCTGCGCGTTTTGGCGTGGGTATTCAGGGTATCGGGGTGAGTGAGGCGGCGACTCAAAAAGCGCGCGCGTATGCACGCGATCGTGTGCAAAGTCGGGCGATCGAGGGCTCTGCGGCTGCAGTGCCGATCGTGCAACACCCAGATGTACAACGTATGTTGTCGACCATGCGCGGTTTGACCGAAGCGGCGCGTTCGATTGCCTGCGTGGCCGCCGTGACCGACGATTTAAGCCTTGAGCATACTGATCCTGAAGTGCGTCGCACTAAGCAAGCGCTCTACGATTATTTAGTGCCCGTCGTGAAAGGATTTTCAACCGAATGCGCGCTTGAAGTGACCTCGTTAGGTGTGCAGGTGCACGGTGGCATGGGCTTCATTGAAGAGACGGGGGCGGCTCAGTTTTATCGCGATGCGCGTATTTTGACGATCTATGAGGGCACCACAGCGATTCAAGCGAATGATTTGATCGGACGCAAAACTTTGCGTGATGCCGGAGCGACTGCGTTGGGCTTGGCGCAAGCGATGCAACAAACGTTGCGTGAAATCGAAGCCGAAAGCGCCTTGGCACCGGCCGAGAATGTGGCAGGTTTGAATTTGATTCATGCGAATTTAACGCTGGCAGTCGAGGCGTATCAACGTGCAGTGCACTATGTGCTAGACCATGCCAAAACCGAGATCCGGGCGGTCTACGCAGGCAGCGTGCCCTATTTGATGCTGACTGGCTATGTCTTGGGTGGTTGGCATCTTGCACGCGCTGCACTGGTTTGCAGCGCCGCGCAACGCGCTTCTACAGCTACACCCTTTACGCAAAATAAATTTGCAACAGCGGTGTTTTATGCGGGTTCGATTTTGCCGCGTGTGCAGGCACTTGGCCTGGCATTATCTCAAGGCTCTGTGATGTCCGAGGCGCTCAGGCATTCTGATTTAACGCAGTAAGAGATATCAGCTGACCAGGCCTCAACGCGCGAGGCTGTGTCAGACTCTGAGCCTTCAGCGGGCGATGCTGATTGCTCAGGCAAGGGTGACATCTGAGACGCTAGACACTGAACGCGCTAGCGCGTCTCGTCTAAGGCAACATGGCATCTAAGCTCGTATTGACCTCGATCAGTATCGGCGCTTTCGCCTTGAAGGCTGCCTGTATCACGGTATCGATTTCATCCTTGTGGGTGATACGCGCCGAGGCCATGCCAAAACTGCGCGCCATGTCATGGAAGTCAGGGTTAAAGAGCGAGGTGCCGCTTACGCGCCCTGGATAGCCGCGCTCTTGGTGTAAGCGAATCGAGCCGTAACTAGCGTTATTTGAAACGATAAAGATAATCGGCAGCTTGCGTTCAACGGCCAAAATCATTTCGTTGCCCGTCATTAAAAAGCCGCCATCCCCAACGATACAAACGGTTGTGCGAGTGGGTTCACGTAACGCGCAGGCCACGGCTGCAGGTGTGCCATAGCCCATGGCACCGGCCAGTGGTGCCATCAGTCGTTGACCGGTTTTGAAGGTGAAGTGACGATAGACAGGGGCGGCAAAGGTTCCGGCGTCTAGGCAGATGGTGGTCTGTAGCGATGAGTGAGCCTCGAGTGCGCGCACGACTTCGGTAAAGTTCACACCCTTCTTGGCTTGACGCGATGGCCAGGCAGCCCAAGACTGCGAGTGCTCGCGCAGGGTACCTAACCAGCTGACTCGAGCGGCGCTGACCGCAGGGGCAGCCTCTTGCGTCAAGACTTTTACCAAGCCAACTGGGTCGCAGACCAAGGGGTAGTCGGCCACCGTATCCCAGCTGACTACACGCGAATCGGGATAGCAGTGCAGTAGCCTTTGTGGAGCCTGCCCATAGGCCGGAAATTGATAGTTTTGTGTGGTGATGTCGCCCAGACGGGTGCCTAAGGCAAGAATGAAATCACTGGTTTGTAAGGTTGCCATTTGTGCCGCTGGGTTAGATAAGCCCAAGTCGCCCACAAAGAGCGCGTCATCGTTTGCAAAAATATCGTGACGTCTGAAGGACACCATGGTGGGTAACTGCCAGTGGTGCACAAAAGCCGCCAATGCTTCACGTCCGCCTGGGCAATCGAAGCAGCCACCCGCGATCACGACGGGGCGTTGTGCGGCCTTGAGTTGTTCAACGATTTTTATCATTGTGTCGGGGGCGGGTAAGCCAAAGACGTGTGGGTGTTGTTTGAACGTGGGCACAGGCACCGTTTGCTGTTGAATATCTTCAGGCAGCACCAACACGACTGGGCCGGGTACCCCCGAGGTTGCCATCCGAATGGCTTTGAAAGCAGCCTGAGCGATTTGTTCGGGGCCTGTGCACTCGAACACCCATTTTGCAATCGAGCCAAACATTTTTTGATAATCAATTTCTTGAAACGCTTCACGACGCAGATCGCGTGCAGCGATTTGACCAATCACAAGAATCATTGGTACCGCATCTTGTTGCGCGGTATGCACTGCAATCGCAGCGTTCGAGGCACCTGGGCCACGGCTTACTAAGGCCAAGCCAGGGCGACGTGTCAGGCGACCGTCTGCGACCGCCATGTAGCCCGCCCCGCCTTCATGGCGGCAGGTCACAACATCGATGGCCGGAAAGTCGACCAAGGCATCAAGCAGGCCAAGATAGCTTTCGCCAGGCACAAGAAAAAGTCGATCCATCCCGTAGTCAGAGAACACTTTAAACAGGGCATGGCTTGAGGTGAAGTTTGTCATGTTGCGAGTCAGGCAAAAAAGTTTTTGAGAAGATCGAAAATTAGCACAGCGCGGCCCTTTTCACCTAAGGCTGAGTTTGAGTGTGCTTTTGTAGGTTTTAGCCATCCGCACTGACTGAAAGTGGGTCGGTGGTTTGGTTGCTTGATAGTGAAGAGTCAATGTGCCAGCGCCTCATTAGCACGATTGCTAAAAGTCAGTCAGCCCGTGCTTAGAGCGCACGATGGCTAAACGTCAATGAGTCACCACGCCTGCGCGGCGATGGCTAAGAATCGTTTTGTTGTAAAAAAATCCATTTTAAATAACTGTGTTTGCAAACAGTACTGTAGTTGTGTACAGTACTGTTTATGGTCACTGACCAAACAGTTTTGCCGGTTCTAGGTCCCCGGCAACCACCCTGGGTCGCTGCGGCGGTCGGGGGTGGTTACTTAAACGTAGTGCATTTCCAGTCTAAAGGAGCCACACCATGCGCCAATCTTCTTCACAGCAAGCCCCACGCGGCCAATTTGCCTCATCTTCTGCACAGCAAGCCCCACGCGCCCAGTTTGCCCCATCTTTTGCATCGGCAGCAGCACGCAATGATTCACCAAGCTTAAAAGGTATGTTGTCTGACATCCTCTTGCTATCTTTTTGGGTGGCCATGATCCCAGCCGTCCTCTTGATCGGTAACGCAGCAGGTTATTGAGGCTTTAGAGAGGCAGCGCGTTTGCTAGTGCAAGGCGCGTCGCTCAACAATGTGATTGAGCGAACGCTAAGCGCACTAGCTGCTTGCAAGCAGCACCACGCCTACGGCGATCCCACCACAGCCTACCAAGCGGCCCCAGCCGACAGGCTCACGCAGCAGGTAAAGTCCCGCAAGCGTAACGAGCAGCATTGACATTTCACGCGCAGGTGCCACCAGGCTAACTGGGGCGCCATCGCGTAAGGCGTACAGCACCAAAATATATCCCATTGGGGATAGCACCCCGATTGCCCACGCCAACGGCCAATATCCTTTCATCGCTGCCCAGGCCTGCCGGGGCTGTCGCGCAGTGTGTGGCAACAGCAGCAAGGTGCGGGTAGCGCAGGTGGCCCAGTCGTACACAACGGGGGCAATCAAAAGAGTTTTGACGCCATAGGCATCCACCAAGGTATAGGCTGCGATCAACGCGCCAATCAAGGCTCCCCAACGGACTCCTACCATCGCTTCTGGTTGCAGCAGACGACGAAGCTGGCCTTGTGTCGCAATCAGCAACACACCAGCCACCACGCACAACATGCCGCTGATACCACGTACCGTTGCAGGCTCGTCTAGCAGTAACAGAGCCCCTACGGTCGCGAGCAGCGGCCCTGTGCCGCGCGCGATTGGATACACGACCGATAAGTCGGCCAACTGGTAGCCGCGTTGCAGGCACAGGCTGTAGACCAGGTGAACGGTACCCGACAGAGCGATACAGCCAACGATTGGCCAACTCCACTCGTTTTGCTCAAAGACCAACACCCAGAGCACCCAGGGGGCATACAAAATGGTGCAGCACAGGCCATAGGCAAATACAAAGGTCGGTCCAACGTGTGCCGCGCGCTTGGCAAGCAGGTTCCACGAGGCATGCGCAACCGCCGCTGCAATGACAAAGAGTAGGGCGATAGAGCTCATAAAAATTTAGGATTCAAGGTGGAGCTCAGGCTAGAGTTCAAACTAAGATTTAACTGAGTACCCAAACTAAGGTCCAAACTAGGCCTCAGCTCAGGGCTCAAACTAAGGGTCAGCCTGAGCTTGAGCCTAAGATTTATCCTGGGTAGTTCATGTCACAAACTAGTCACAGCTAGCTTTGTAACATCACGCGCGCCAAGCGACTGGCGCATCAACCCAAAAATGTTGTAGAATCAACGGCTTTGTTAACGCATCCTCTGCCCGGTAACGGCCCCTGAATAGGTCAGGCGCACGTCAAACAATACCGATCCAGACTCGATTTGTTGTCAGCTTTTTTGTGGCTGGCACCAATGATTGCACTGGTGAAACCACCGAGAGCAAGATGACTTGGAGTTCATATGAACCTAATCGCTATACTTGAGCAAGAAGAAATTGCTCGCCTCACTGGCGGTAAACCCGTCACCGAATTCGCTCCTGGCGACACCGTAATTGTTAGCGTCAATGTGGTTGAAGGTGCCCGTAAGCGCGCCCAGGCCTTTGAAGGCGTTGTGATTGCCCGTCGTAACCGTGGCTTGAACTCATCGTTCATCGTTCGCAAGATTTCTTCTGGCGAAGCCGTCGAGCGTACGTTCCAACTGTACTCAACTCAAATCGCCTCGATCGAAGTTAAGCGTCGTGGTGATGTGCGTCGTGCCAAGCTCTATTACCTACGTGATCGCTCAGGCAAGTCAGCACGTATTAAAGAAAAACTCGTTCGTAAAGCTGTTGTGGCCGCGTAAGCAACCGTCGGTTCTGACTGCTGTGATAAAAACACCCGAAAGGGTGTTTTTTTTAATAAAATTTCAATAGCATAGCAATAACGAAGTCGACCTAAGTCCTCTTGAATCGGCGCGAGTGGGTTAGAAAGAATCGTGTTTTTGGTTGTCAGGGCGAGCTACTCAGTCGGTTTGCTCAACATCGAGCAGTTGTTTGAGTTGACACGCTCCCCCTGAAACGAAGAGGATTGGTCTGCATTCTGTTAAAAAGGAGTCAATCCTTGCTTGGAAATCATTCGCTTGTATGTCTGACACACCTCCTGAAAGTCCACGCATTCGCCGTGCGCCAACCCGCCCTTCGTTTGATCCGAAGACCCAACCCTGGGTACCCTCGTCTTTAAAGTTTGGTGCTGTGCCTGCTACGCACTTGAACCCCGAGTGGTTGCGCGCGGTACTATCTAAAAATATTGAACGCCAGCTTGATATTCCGAACGAGTCGCTTCGACGGATGCCGGGGCGCGAGGGAACGCCGGTAGAGGCCGCAGTCTTGGTGCCCATTGTGATACGTCCTGAGGGCTTAGCGGTGCTGCTCACGCAGCGTACGGCACACTTAAATGATCACGCTGGGCAAATCAGTTTTCCGGGCGGACGTTGCGAGGCCAGTGACGTCGATGTTCAAGACACGGCGTTGCGCGAGACTGAAGAAGAAACTGGTTTGCTACGCGAACATATCGAGTGTCTGGGTGGCTTGCCTCGTTACATCACGGGATCAGGGTTCGCGATCAATCCGGTCACAGCCTTGGTGCGCTCTGGCTTTACTCTGGCCCCTGATGAGTTCGAGGTGGCTGAAGTGTTTGAAGTGCCCTTGTCGTTTTTGACCGACCCAGCAAATTATCGTTTTCATCAGGCCCATTTGCCAGATGGTGGTTTACGGCAGTTTTATTCTGTGCCCTACAACCAGTTTTTTATCTGGGGCGCGACAGCAGCGATGTTGCTTGGGCTGTGTCAGGTGTTGTCTGAGGCGGCTGCCGAGCAGAGACCCTAGTACGAGTCGTGCGCGACCTTGGCTTGCACGAGCCTCACATACAACGCATGGCGACCCGCGTCGATCTCGTTGCGCTCTAGCGCCGCGAGCACCCCACAGTTGGGCTCGCGTTGATGCGTGCAGTTGTAAAACCGACACTCAGGGAAATGCGCATCAAACTCAGGAAACCCGCGTTCGATCTCTTCGCGGTCAAGATGCAGCAAGCCAAACCCTTGAAACCCGGGGGAGTCGATCAAATCACCCCCAGCTTCTGGCAGGTGATAAAGACGTGTGCTGGTGGTGGTGTGTTTGCCTGCACCAAGCGCAACAGAGTGCTCGCGTGTGGCGGCTAAGGCCAGTGGCACCAGCGTGTTGAGTAGGGTAGATTTACCCATTGCGCTTTGCCCCAACAGCAACGAGGTTTGCCCCGTTAACAAAGGCAAAATTGTCGACATCACTTGCGCAGTATCCTTTGCACAAATATCAATAATTTTGACACCAAGCTTGTAAAAGGGTGCTAGCTTAGCGCGCGCAGCAGGTAAGCCGTCAAGCAGATCCACTTTGTTCAGCAAGATGATTGGGGTGATGCCGGCAGACCAGGCGCCAGCAAGTGCGCGGCCTAACAGGTCATCTGAAAACGCGGGGGCGACCGCGATCACAATTAATAATTGATCGACGTTAGCCGCAAATTGTTTGCTGCGGTTTTCATCTGATCTAAACAATAAATTTTTACGCGGTAAAACAGATTCAAGCGAACCTTCGTCTAGCCCCTGGCGGGTGAGTTCAACATAGTCACCCACCGTAGCCTCATTTTTTTTACCACGCGGAAAGCACTTGAGCAGCGACTGGTCTTGCAGTTCGACCGTATAGTGTCGGCCGTGTGCTGCAATGACGCGCCCCTGCGTGCGCTCAGTCATGACGCAAGTAGATGCCGGACACGAATGGATACGGGCGGATGGCTGTCATAAAACGCCGAGTGAACTGGGTCTGGGGTCAGTGTTGAGGCGTTGTCATCCACCAGTTTGACCAGGGCTGACACCAGCTGCTCAGCCGAGCTTTGCTGGGTGGCAAAGTGATCGGCTTCAAACTCATCTTTGCGAGAAAACCAGCTAAAAAGCGGCGTTAAAAAAAAGGTGAAAACAGGGATCACCATAAAAAAGAGCAGCAAGGCCATCCCATCGTTACGCCCGCCTAGCTGAGGGATGACTCCTAAATCAGTGTAGAACCAGCTCTGTTGCGCGATCCAGCCCAAAATGGCAAAGAAGAACAAAGCGCCTGTAAAACTAAAGACGAGTCGCTTTAAGATGTGCTTGTGCTTGAAGTGACCAAGTTCGTGTGCAAGTACGGCAATGATTTCGTCGGGTGTCAGGCGCGCCAAAAGGGTGTCAAAGAACACGATGCGGCGGGCTTTGCCAAAGCCTGTGAAGTACGCGTTGCCATGCGCCGAGCGCTTTGAACCATCCATGACAAACAAACCATTGAGCGCAAAGCCGCAACGCTCGGCCAGCGATCGAATGCTGCTAGCGAGCGTTTCGTCAGTCAGTGGTGTGAACTTATTAAAAAATGGTGCGATCCAGGTCGGAAAAATAAACAGCACCAGTAAATTAAAGGCGGACCACAACCCCCAGGCCCAAAGCCACCAGTAGGTGCCGGCCTCGGCCATCAGCCATAACACCGCTGCCACAAGGGGGAGCCCGAGCATAGCGCCTAACACAAGACCTTTGAGCGTATCGCTGACAAATAAGCCTGGGGTCATGCGGTTAAAGCCAAACTTGGCCTCAAGCTTAAACTGACGATAAATCGAAAAGGGCAGGCCAATGATGCCCAGCAGAACGCTGACCACAACAATCAGTAATACTTGTCTAAACAAGTCGTGAGTGGTGAGTGAACTGACCCAAAGATCAATGAGCTGCAAGCCACCTAACAACGTTAAACCCACCAACACCGCAGCATCAAACACGAGCTCAAACATACCCAGACGCACCCGCGCCGTTGTGTAGTCTGCCGCCTTCTGGTGACTGGCCAAGCCAATGCGAGTTGCGAACTCGGCGGGCACTTCAGCCCGATGCGACAGCACATGTCGGATTTGACGATTGGCGAGCCATAAACGTACACCAACCATGGCGAGCAAAAAAACAACAAATAAGAGTGTCAGCATAAGACCCGTTGGCCAAAAGGCCGTGTGTGAGAAAATCGTGGTTTCAACGGATTGATTATATGGCCAACACCCGCGCTCAGGCTGCAACAAAGCAAACCAACAAGTCCCATCCGAACGAATTTCGTCTGGTTTGGCTTGATATGGAAATGACGGGGCTGGATCCCGAAAAAGAGCGCATTATTGAGGTTGCCGTGGTGATTACAGAGCCCGATCTGACCATCGTGGCCGAGGGGCCAGTGCTAGTCGTGCACCAACCCGATAGTTTGCTCAATGCGATGGATAGTTGGAATAAATCCACCCACGGCAAGAGTGGCCTCATCGATCGGGTGAAAGCCTCGACGCTAACCGAGTCGCAAGCCCAAGACCAGTTGATTGCCTTTATGGCGCAATACGTGCCTGCGGGTAAGTCGCCCCTCTGTGGCAACACGGTTAGTCAAGACCGACGGTTTATGTTTAATTACATGCCCAAGCTCGAGCAGTTTTTTCATTACCGCACGATTGATGTCAGTACGCTAAAAGAGCTCGCACGGCGCTGGAAGCCCGAGTTATTAAAGGGCTTTGAAAAGCGTAGCAAGCACGAGGCGCTAGCAGATATTTACGAGTCGATTGATGAGTTGAAGTATTACCGTGAACACTTCATCAAACTCTAGTTAGGGCTGATCTCACGCAGTTTTTTGCGGATCATGATTCGATACAAACAATGCAGCAGTACCGTTGAGATTGCCAGCCCGATAGTGGCCATCAGCCACATGCTGCCTGCCCCAACGGGCGAACCTGCCAGCAGTTGATTACGTACTGGTTCGATTAAGCTTTTTCCTGGGCCAAACCCCATCCACCAACCACCCAACAGCCCCACCACCATCAGGGCAAACGTCTGCAACAGCATGGGTACAAATGCGATTTTGTGTGCGCGTAGCAAATAGCTGTTAATGCATTGCATCGCATCTACAAGATGAAAGAAAGGCAGTAAGACAAGCAGTGATAACGCGACGCTCGCGACTGCGGGGTTATTGGTATAGGCGGCGACGATCCACTCACGCCCAAAGTACAACCCCAGCGCGGTCACGACCGCGCCACACAACCCGATGACAAGGCCCATCATGCTGGTCCGATGCGCCTGATAAAGCTGCTGTGCACCAATCGCCTGTGCTGTGAGGGCAGCGGTGGCCACACCGATTGACATCGGCATCATGTAGGCTAACGCCGCCAGATTGGACATGACTTGGTGCCCCCCGATCGCTGCAATGCCTTCTTGTGCGACCAGCAACGACATAAACGTGAAGGCGCAGACCTCAACCAGATAAGAGCCACCCATCGGAAGCCCCAGCTTCAAAATTGAGCCGATGCTTTTTAAATCGGGCATACCAAGGGTTAAATGAAATTGTCGATAAAACGGCTGGCGAAACACAACCCAAAGCCCGAGTGCAAGGGTGATCCAGAATACGATGGCCGAAGAGATCCCGGCACCCGTTGCACCGAGCGCAGGCAAGCCCCAGTTACCAAAAATCAGTAGCCAGTTCAAGAACGCCTTGAGGGCGATACCGATCAGGTTCAGACTCATCACCAGTTTGGGTCGGGATACCGCGTTAGCCAGGCCATAGATGGTGCGAAACATCAGCGCAGCGGGTAGGCCGAACGTTAACGCCCAAAGGTAGTGATGCACGCTTGTGCGGACTTCGGGCTCGATTTCGCCCGAGAAACTAAGCCATACGTCCGGAAACAGCATGACGATCCCGCCGACCACAGACAGCAGTAGCGATACCCAGACGCCTTGCCCCCAAACTTGTCCGACCTTTTTTAGCTCGCCAGCGCCAAAATGTTGTGCCTGGATTGGGATCAGGGCGTGCATGACGCCGATCAAGCCGATAAAGACTGAGATGTAAATGGCGATCGAGAGAGCCATCGCGGCCAAATCGGTTGGGCTAGCGTGCCCGGTCATCGCCGTGTCTAAGACACCAAAGGCCATCCCTGCCCACGAACTGATCAACACGGGCCAGGATTGCTTAAGAATCGCCAACAGAGTCGCTTTGCGTGACGGTGGTGCCGAATGTAATGCTGTCATTGTGTTGAGGTTTGTAGCAGTCGATATCGGTCATAGCGATCAGCGCCGCGCGAGCCTTGCCACAACACTTTTGCGACATCACTGTAGCCCGCCGAGCTATCTGTGATTCGCTTGAGTGTGGTTTGCTGAAGGACGAAGGGGCAACGCGAATCGTACGTAAACGTAATGCCGTCAAAGACGTAGAGCGAAGCGCGCGGCCCCAGCGATAAGCCTTGCGCGCGCAGGCAGCTCGGTAGCCCTGATTCTGCGACTGCAAGTGCCAGTGCTTGTTTGAGCTGTGCTGACATGGGACGATAACTGCGCACATAATCAAGCGGGGGTAACCACAGTAAGACCGAAAGCACCCAGGTGAGTGTTAAGCCCGAAGCGCACAGCAGTGAGCCACGCCATAATACGGTCGGCCGCAAACGCAGACGCCAAATGACCAGTGCAATCCAACACAGAGTCACTAGCGCAGCGGCAATGACTGGCCACCAAAGCAATTGCGGCTCGTAACCAACAGTTAGGCGAGCGATGTTCAGCGAGATTTGTTTGGGAATCCCGAAGTGCAGAGCGAACCAGCCCACCCACACACAGATGATCGTGACTGAAAAGCACATCAAGGCAAACCAGTCGAGCGCATTGATCACACCGCGCCGCATGGTGGGCAGTGCGAAGGCGGCCAGCGCCGCTAGTGGCATGACAAATAAAACATATTCGGGTTCGCCGGGCTCTTGAAGCACGGGTAAGGTGAGCAGCACACCCAAGAGAAAAGCGAGTGGCAACCAAATATGAGGGGCGGTAATCCAGCGTCGCCACTGCCACAATGCCAACATGGCCAAGGGCCAAATCGGCCAAAGAAACCAGGGCAAGTCGCGCAACGGGCGCATCGCGACTTCGAACTCTGGCAGGCCAAGACGGGTCGCATTCCAATGCCGCCAGGTTTCGATCCAGCTAGGGTCTGCGCGCGTGGCGAGCTCCCACCAGGTTGTTATGATGGCGCTTGCGATCACAATCGCACCCAAAATATAGTGACGCTTTTGCCACAAGCCGCTTCTGGGGTGAATAGCAAACAACAACGCAAACAATATCGGGATAAGGCCAGGCCAAGCGCGGCTAAAAAAAGCGCCGGCAAGTGCGACAGCTAGCAGGGCGGCCCCAGATTTTGGTTTATCTAGCATGCGTGCCAAAGCAAAAAAGGCCAACGCATGACACGCAATGTGCGCGGGTACGATTGAGGTTTCGTGCAGGCGAGACAAAATGCCAATCGTCGCCAAGAGCAGCAGCGTTGCCGAGTCGGCGAGCAGCCTGCCGTAGTCTTTGACAGAGGGTTCACCCCCGAAGGGCAGTGCCAGGGGTTGTGCTTCGGTGCGTCGGCCAAGCAGGTACGTGCCGTACCACAACGAAGCCAAGGTCAGAGTAAACCAAACTAAGTTCGCGAGGCGGGAGGCTACGATATCGCCAAGCAGTGGCCCGAACAATGCAATCAGCCCACCCCCCACCCACATTGCCAGAGGGCCATCTTGCGCTAATCCTAGTGGTCCGATGTGCGGGGTAAGCCAACCAGTATTGCCGTGCAAAGCAGAGAGCATGCTCGCTAAGCCGACCACATCGTCGGTTTTCCAGGGATCACGCCCGAGTAAGCCCGCTACGATGTACGAGAGTGCCAGTACAAACAATAGCAGCCGCGGTAATTTAACCGTGGCTGGTGCAGTCAAGCGAGCGGGAGTTGCGGGGTGTTTGGGTGACACGTGTTAACTATAGCCTACCGAAACGGCCTGACAAAAAAAGGCAGCCAAAGGCTGCCTTGGTTTACGCAAATTGATCGGAGCCGATCAGATTACGCAGATGCCTTTTTAGTGCCAGTGGTACGAGCAAAACGAGCGCGGAATTTCTCGACACGGCCAGTTTCAACCAAGCGTGTTTGTGCGCCGGTGTAAAAGGGGTGTGATTCAGATGTGACGTCGCATTTGAACAAGGGCATGGTCTTGCCATCGATTTCGATGGTCTCGCGGCTTGTGAGCGTTGAACGCGTTACAAACTTGTTGCCGGTTTGCAGGTCAACAAAGGCTACGTCTTGATACTTTGGATGAATGCCGTCTTTCATTTTGAATCCTTTTAGGTTGGTCGGGTCGCCGGTGGGTGAGCTGGTGTCTAAAGTAGACTGCCACTGTTAGCCCGCCACGTATCCTAAGCTCAGCCCAACATTCTACAATGAATAGGTGTTTAAAGCAAAACAGCGATGTTATTCTGTTAACCGTGTCCTTTAAAAGATCTATTGAAAACAAGCCCTTGGAGTCCTTCCAGTGTCACGAAAGCACGAAATCCCGACAATATCCGAGGCCGCCGGTGTACGGTATCTGCATTTTGGGACCGAATGGGTGCAAGGGGCGATGTGGGTCGATCAGCCGACCGAACTCGTGCTTGAGTACACCGCGCAGTTGATGGCCTGGCTACTGTTTCTGAAACCGTCTCGTGGGCAAGACCTAGGGTTGTTGGGGCTAGGCGCAGGTTCAGTGACGCGGTTTTGCCTCAAACACACCTCGCATCGCTTGCGAGTCGTCGAATGGAACCCGTTGGTGACTTCAGCCTGTGAGTTGTACTTTAAGCTACCGAGACCGGCGCGTTTGAAGATTTCACACTGCGATGCAGCAGAGTGGGTAGCTGACCCCGAGCAACACGGCAGTTGCGCGGTGTTGATGGTCGATATTTATGATGGGCAAGCGCGTGGACCAGTACGAGACTCTCTAGAGTTTTATCAAGATTGCCGCGCTGTGCTCAGCGACGTGGGTATCTTGACCGTGAATTTGTTTGGTGCACATGCGAGTTTTGAGCGAAATATTCGCAACCTCAGCCAAGCGTTTGATGGGCGACTGTTGACCCTGCCGCAAATTGATGCCGGTAATCAGATCGTGCTAGCGTTTAAAGG